>NZ_CAMLJP010000004.1 GCF_946480385.1 uncultured Azospirillum sp. | reverse complement strand
GGACCACCCGCCACCCTGGCTATGCCGTATCCTTGCGCATCCGCAAACGGATTGAGGAGCTGTTCGGCTGGATCAAGGGCGCCGGCTTGCGCAAAACGCGTCATCGCGGCACGGCCCGCGTCGGTTGGATGTTCACCCTGACCGCCACCGCCTACAACCTGATCCGCCTGCCCAAGCTGCTGGCGGCGGCATAATCACGCCCGGACCCCGCCTCAACGGCGGCTCCGGGCGTCTCGCAGCGCGAAAAGGCGCTCCATTCTGACAAAAACGGGCGCCGAAACGCCATTTCCAAGCCTTAGCGGCGGCAAAAAGCCGGAATATGTTCGTTTTTCCGCGTCCTGCTAGAATGCCAGACGGGTGTCCAGCATCAGGATGTGTGCCCGGTCGGTCAGATCGCCGCCGTTTGCCGCACCTCCCGACAGTGTCGAGCGGACATAGTCATACTCCAGCCCGGAGGTCAGGCCGGGGGCTAAGGTCCAGGTGACGCCGCCCTGCCAGATGTCGGCCTTGGCGGGCGTCGTCATGGTCGCCACGTCGTTGCCCAGCGCGTGCATGTAGTTGACGGCGAACAACAGCGGGCCGCTGATATACTGGGCGCCGACGATCAGGTTCTGCTGGTCGCGCGACTGTGCGATGCCCTTGGCATAGCCGCTGTCGCCGCTGTAGGCATAGCTGATGCCGACCTTCGCCGAGCCGTAGCCGACATTGGCGCCGAGATGGATGGAATTCAGATCCTCGAAGGACTGGCTGACGATGCCGTCGCTCTGCCGCACCGCCTTGCCGGTCTGGTAGAAAGCGCTGGCCTCCACCGTCACGTCGCCGAACGCGCTCTGGAAGGCGGCCCCGGCTTCCACCACGTCACGGAAGGCGAGCGCATCACCCAGGGCATCGACCTTGCGGCGGTTGACCGAAGTGTTGGAATCGCCGGTTCGTGGGGTGTAGGACACTGCGGCCTGCAAGCCGCCGAAGCTGGGGCTGATGTAGATGAACTTGGTCCCGGTGTCGTAGGACACCAGCGTGCGCAAGCTGGTCGCGGCCAGCGGCAGGGCGGCATAGGTGGAGGAGCCATAGAGGAACAGAATGCCGTTGCTGTCGGGGCTGCCGGCAATGCCCTCGGTGTTGGGGCCGATGATGCCATATTCGTCCGACAGCCCATTGATCACGCCGGCGTGCACCGTGCCGAAGGCGCCATTGGCGTAGAGATAAGCGCGATCATTCTCCACCGTCCGGCTCGACACCGACGGGTCGCCGTTGCCCGAGACCAGACGCAGCCGTGCGCCGTAGGTCAGCCCGTTGTCGGCGGTGGCGGACGGGGTGACGATCAGGCGCAGGCGGTTGGCGAACTCGGTCGAGCGCAGCCCGTCGTCCTGCTTCTGGCTGACATAGGCGCCCTGGAAATAGGCGTCGCCGCCGACGGTCAGGCTGAATTCGGCCTCGGCGAGGGCCGGTGCTGCCTGAAGCGCGACGATGGCGGTGCCGGCCAGGGCTGCGGTGCGAAGGATGGTGATGGTGGACATCGGGCGCATGGGGATGGTCATTCCGGGAATGGACGGCGTTGGACGGGTGGCGTCGAAGTGAATGGCGGGCGTCAGGCGGGCTGGGCCGCCGGAAACCAGCGGCGGCCGAAGGGGGTGAGGTTGTCGTCGGTCAGGCGGGCTAGGCAGAGGATCTCCACGCTGTCGGCCCAGCGCGGATTCAGGTGGCGGAACTGGGCGACCGCCGGGCTGTCGAGCTTGGCCTCGCTGATGGCGCGGGCTTCCTCCGTCAGGCCGTAGCCCTGCCACTTCCAGTCGACGGTGCCTGTCTCGGCGTCGTAATACCGGGCGAAGCATTCGCGGCCGATATGGTCGCGCAATGCCCGGTCCAGCCCGTCAAGCGTCTGGTCCACATTGGGTGTGTGGCGGACGAACAGCATCGGCATGTAGCGGTAGGAGCGGTAGCCGACGGCGCTGTAGCTCCAGTACCAAAGCCGTCCCGACCGGTCGGCGCGCGTCCGGTCCACCATCTCGGCAACCATCGCGCGCACCAGCCCGTTCGATCCCCAGAAGCGGCGTTCCAGGATGCAGTGGGCGGTGTGGAAGGCGCCGACGGCGGTGCCGGCAATGTCGACCTCCTGGCGGTAGACTGTGGCGAAGCCGACCAGCTCGCCGGTCTCCGGATCCTCCTGCAGGACGCAGTGGTCGAGGTCGCCCATTTCCTCGTTGAAATAATCCTCGCCGTAGCCCTCGAACCAGACGCTGAGCAGGGCGAACATCACCGCCCGCCGCTCCGCCGTCAGGGCGGCGGGTTCGACGATGCTGGTCCGCAGGGGGGGATGGGACGCGCGCGGCGTCATGCCGCTCCTCCAGACAGGGCGCTGGCGGACAGGTAGCCGGCGGCACCGGCGTCACGGACATCGGCGCAGATGTCCTCGTAGTTGCAGGTGATCTCCTCACCCGCGGCGATGGCACGGCGGGCGACGAACATCCGCCAGTCGCCGGGATTGGCCCGGCCGATGGACGGCTCGTCGTCGTGGTTGAGGAAGCGGGCGTCGTCCCCCGGCAGGAGGACGCCAACCCCATCTATCACGCAGCCGTGGAAGTCGGCCAGCCGGGCGACCTGCGGAAACTCGTCCAGCAGGGCGTCGTCGGCAGCGAAGAGGCGGTCGACACGGGCATCGAACCGCCACACCGGCGTGCCGGCCGCGACGGGCTCCTCGGCGAAGAGACCCAGCCCGTGGATCGGGCTGGGAGCGAGGCGGGTGGGGATGAGGAGCGGCATGGCGTCCCTATTCCGACAAGCTGGGTGATGCGTCAGGCGGCGGTGGCGGCGGGAGCCAGCGATTCGTCGAACTCGAAGCTGGCGGCGTCGTCGACGAACTGCTCCTCGATGGTCGTGCGCGGCTGCTGCAGGCAGACGCCGATGTAGTCGGCGAAGCGCGGCGGCGGCACGAAGCCTTCCGACAGCAGGCGGCTGTTGTCGAAGGCGATGTCCTGTGCGGTGAAGCGGTGGTACTTGCGCCCGCCGGCGGCCATCGTCCGGTGCAGGATGTCGCGCTGCGGGAAGGCGAGGCGATAGGCGCGGTCGAAGGGCTTCCAGCCTTCCGGACCCTTCGGGTCGAAGAAGCTGTAGGGGCGGGTGCCCTCATGGCCGTGGCTGGTGAAGGCCTCTTCGAAATCGACCCAGGTGGTCCGGCTGCCGATGCCAGCCGAGATATGGTAGAGGTTGTGCTTCAGGTCGGGCTTGCGCAGCAGGTCGTGCAGCCGGGCCGAGGCCCAATCCACCGGCACGATGTCGATGAAGCCGTCGGGTGAGCAGGGCAGGATTCCGGTGCGGTCGACCAGACGGAAGAACCAGAAGATGCTGGCGCTGGGACGCACGCCGAGTTGGGTGTGGCCGACGACGATCGACGGGCGGCAGACGATGATCGGCAGGTCGGGGAAGCCGGCGGCGAGAGCCCGTTCAGCCGCCGCCTTGCTGCGGGTGTATTCGACGATGTGCGGCGTGTCATGGCCAGGGGCCGGAGCCTCGCTCACCATTTCCAGCCACGGCGTCTCGCCGCAGCAGAAGGCGGTGCCGATGTGCAGGAAGCGCTGGAGATGCTTCATCCGGCGGGCGCGGGCGGCCAGAGCCAGCGTGCCGTCGACATTGATCTGCCAGACCGAATGGCGGCTGTCGAAGGAGGTGTCGGCGGCGATGTGGACGATGTGGGTCACCGCGTCCAGCCGCGGGTCGGCGCTGGTCGCCAGCGACTGCAGGTCGCCCGGCAGGATCTGGCACAGGCCGGCATAGGCATCGGCCGTGGCGCGGTCGACGCAGCGCGCGAGGTTGGCGGCGAGGCGGGCGCGGCAGGCGGCCTCGTCGGCGCCGCGGATCAGCAGAAGGCAGTCCGCAGCGGACCCGTTCCGCACGGCGTCGAGGTAGAAGGAGCCGCCGAGGAAGCCTGTGCCGCCGGTGAGAAGGATCATGGTGTGCCTCTGTCTCGCGTCTGAAGGGATGGGGGCAGGGGAGGAAGGAAGGGAGGAAATGAGCCCGTCTCAGGAAGAGGCGGGAAGAAGGTCGGGGGCAGGAATGCCGCCCGGGGGAACCGTGGTGACGAGCCGGCGGATGCCGCCGCGGTCGACCTGAAGCTGGACGTCGGCCGCGTCGAAATAGGCGTCGTCGTGAGTCACCGCGATCACAGTGACGCCGCGCGCCTTCAGCCAGGGAATGATCTCGCGGTAGAACTTGCGCCGGAAATAGGGGGACTGGTCGGCCGCCCATTCGTCCAGCACCAGCACCGGCTTGCGCTCCAGCAAGGCGGCAATCAGGGCGAGCCGCTTCTTCTGGCCCTGCGACAGGTCGACGGTGGTGAAGGCGCGGCCGTCGACCGCGACCTTGTCCGACATCTCCAGCAGGTCGAGAAGCTCCTCTGCATAACCCTCGTCGAGCGTCGCCGCACCATAAAGTTGACGGGTCACATGATTGTCCGAGAAGACCACGGCGAAGCGGTCGCGGTGGGCGGCAAGGCCGTCCTGTCCAACCGGTGTGCCGTCGACCGACAGGCATCCGTGCTGGATCGGATAGAGGCCCAGCAGCATGTGGATCAGCGTGCTCTTGCCGGCACCGTTGTGGCCGGTGATGAAGACGACGTTGCCGCGTTCGATCGTCATGTCCACCGGACCGACGGTGAAGGACCCTGTGCCGTCGCGGCCGGCATGACGGAAGGTGGCGCCCTCCAGCGCGATGGTGGAGAAGTCGTCATCCGATCCGCTGTCGCGGCCCGGAGCCACTGCCTGCGGTGCCGCATTCAACTCCGCCTCAACCGCGAGGTAAGAGCGGGCGGCGGTCTCGGCGGCGATATAGGACGGGTAGGAGGCGACGATGGTGATGACTGGATAGGCGATGAAGGCGGCGGCATGGCCGGCGAGGATGACGGTGGCGATGTCGGTGTTGGTCACCGCCGGCAGCAGGAAGATGATGCCGGCCAGTGCGGCGTAATAGGTCAGCTCGCTGATGGTGAAGTAATGGCTGTACTCCGCACCGAAGCGGTGACGTTCCTTGCGCAGGGTTTCGGCGCAGGATGTTGCGTCGGCCAGCGCGTTGGCGGCGCGGCGGCGGTTCAGCTTGCATTCCCGCAAGGTCTGCAGAATGTGCTCCGACCGTTCCGACAGCGCGCCTTCGGCCTCGTGGATCGTCTCCGACATCAGTTCCAGCCGGATGACGGAGCGACCGATCAGGATGCCGCCGACGACCAGGAAGCAGAGCACGATCAGCACCGCCGCACCCGACAGGGTGGCGAGGTACAACAGGCACAGCAGGATCGCGGCGACCGACTGGAAGCTGATGACCAGGGTCGGCACCGCCTGCGTCAGCAGTTGCAGCTCCGGTCCCGCCACCTGGGCGAGGCGGGAGGAGCCGACCGCCATGGCGTCCGGCAGGTCGGCGGCCACTGCCCGGCGCAGCAGGTCGACGCGCAGGATGGCAAGGGCGGCCTGCATCCGCTTTGACGCCGCGTTCATCATCCAGCCCTGGGCGATGCGCCACAGGAAGGCCGACAGGAGGAAGACGATCAGCAGCCGCTGCAATCCTTCCGGATCGTCCAGCGCCAGCAAAGCGTCGTTCAGCGAGGTCAACAGGGCGAGGTTGAGCGCGGCGGCCAGCACTGCCAGCAGCATCAGCGGCTGGAGGTTGCGCAACGCCTCGCGTCTCAGGATGCGCCAGAGGTCCATCGCCGCCTCACTTCGACTGGATCATGTCGAGGAGCTTGGACGGCGACACCTTCGACAGGATCGGCGCCGAGGCCGCGGTCTTCGAGCCGTCCTTGGACCCCTCCTTCGCCGGTTCGGGCTTGGTGGCGGGGGTGGGCGCCGCCGGATGCGTGGCGGCGGGCGCCGATTCACCGCCGGTGTTCAGGCTCGGCATCTGGCCGACGGGAGTCTGGCCCGGCGTTCCCTCTCCGCTCAGCGACGGCAACTGCGAGACCGGCGGCACGGCGGTGCTGGTGGGCACCGAGGTCAGCTTGGCATTCGGGCCGGCGGGCGGCGCGCCCGGCGTCGCGGCGGGGGTGCCAGGGGCCGGCAGGCCGTTCTGGCCGGAAGCGGCGTCGAGGATCAGGGGAAGCCCGCCGCTGGCGGCGTTGCCGATCACGACGATCTTGGCGTTGGGCGAATGGGCCAGCTCCAGCGTCGCCTCGATGCCGCGCCAGCGCAGGTAATTCTCGGTCAGGTTGGCCTGCACGGTCTCCTGGAAGGCGCGGATGCCCTGGCCTTCCAGCTGCTTGCGCTGGCTTTCGAACAGCTCGCGCTGCAGGCGGAACTGGTATTCCTGCGCCGCCTGGTCCTGCTGGATCTTGCGTTCGATCGACGCCATGATCGCGTCCGGCAGGGTGACGTTGCGGATCAGGATGTCCTGGATCAGCAGGTAGCCGGTCTTTGTCCGACCGTCCGGCTTCGGCACATTCTCGGCCCCGATCAGTTGGGCATACATCACGCGGTCGGCGACCTGCTCGTAGGTTTCGGTCTGCACCCGCAGGCGACGATGGGCATACAGCTCGTCCGCCTTGAAGCGCGACACGATCTCGCGCGAGACGGAGCCGACTTCCGGCACCAGCAGCACTTCCAGATAGCGTGGACCGACATTCTTGTGCAGCGCGGCCAGCATCTCCGCATAGGGGCGGTAGCGCACAGTGATCTCGATGCTGACGTTCAGCCCGTCGTTGGCGATGGCCGAATAGGAGCGCGTGTCCTCCTGCAGGCGCAGGTCGTAGATCTCGATCTTGTCCCACGGGAAGATGACATGGACGCCTTCGGGCAGGGCCGGCGCCATCTGGGTGCCCTGGTGGAAGCGCTTCCACAGCACGCCGCCATGGCCGGCCGGAATGAAGACGACGATGGACGGGGCGAAGTAGAGGAAGATCAGGATGCCGACCAGCAGCGTGCACAGCAGGGAGCGGCGGTGTTCGTCGTACCAGTGTGCCAGCAGCGCGCGCAGGCGCGACTTCGGCTTTGGCAGCGCATCGGCGTCGTCGATGGTGAAGGCCTGGTCAGCCATGTCACGCGGTCTCCTGCAAGCAAGCCATGGCGGGGCCCATGGTGGGAGTGGACGCGGCCGTGGCGGCCGGCATGTCCATGCGCCCGTTGTTCATTCGGCCATTGTTCATCTGGATGGTGACGTCGCAGACCGACGACACGTCGCCGTCGTGCGAGACGAAGATCACGGTTCGGCCGAGCGACCGCAGCTTGCCGATGATCTCGTTGGTGAAGCGGGTGCGGAACTCGGCGTCCTGATCGGAGGTCCATTCATCAAGGATGACGACCGGCCGGCCTTCGGCCACCGCGACCGCCAGGGCGACGCGCCGGCGCTGCCCCTTCGACAGGTCGCGGTTCAGCAGCCCGTCGCCGGTGTCCGGCACCAGATGGTCGATCTTCAGATAGGCCAGCATCTCGCGGAACAGCTCGGCGTCGAAGCCGGGGCATTGCGGCAGCCGGGTGAACAGGTGGTGGTCCTGGAACACGGCGCAGAACAGGTCGCGGTAGGCCTCCAGCCGGTCGGTCTCCACCGGCTGTCCGTCGAGCAGAACCTGACCCTCGTCCGGGCGGAACAGCAGGGGGATGACGCGCAGCAGGGTGGACTTGCCGGAGCCGTTGGAGCCGACGATGCCGACCACGCTGCCGGCGGGGATGGTCAGGTCGACCGGACCGATCACGAAGGGCTCCGGCCGCAGCCCGGCACGGTAGGCGAAGCTGACGCCGCGCAGTTCGATGCTGGAGAAGCGGCGCGGCGCGCGGGCGGTGCGCGACGGCTCGTATTCCAGCGCCGGCATGGTGCCGAGCAGCGCCGTCAGCTGTGCCGCCGCATCCTCCGCCGCCACATAGTCGGGAACGGCATTGAGGAATTTCGACAAAGGGCGGGCCAGGAACAGGATGACCGAGGTGACCAGCGGAAGTTCGGACACCGACATCGCGCCCATGCGCGGGAAGATGAAGACGAAGACCGCCGAGAAGCCGACGATGATCGTCGCGATCCAGGAAAACAGCTCGCCCAGGTTGCGGCCGTGGCGGCGCTTCAGGTCCTCCCAGCGGGCGACGTCGGCCTCCACCGCCTGGGACAGCTCGTCGCGACGCGCCTTGCCCAGCTTGACTTCGGCATTCCCGCCGACCAGCTCGGAGAAGCCCTGGAGCATCCGAAGCTCGGACTCCTTGGCATCCGTCAGCAGGGCACGGGTCCGCTGCGCCTCGCGCACGTACCAGCCGCCCACCAGCAGCGCCGCGACCAGCAGCAGCGTGGCGCCCATGGTCGACAGCGTCCACAGGTAGAGGTAGGCAACCGCCGCCACCAGCATCATGTTGGCCGCGATCGACAGGTTGGGCAGCAGGGCCGCGATGCGCTCCAGCTGGTGGTTGCCCAGGTCGAAGGAGCGCTTGGCCTGCAGATCAAGGATGTCGGCATGGCCCCCCAGCGTGACATGAAGCAGGAAGCGGCGCCGAACCCCAGCCAGCGCGCTGAAGGCGGTGGTCAGCGTCAGGGCGACGAACCGCTTGCTGAAGGCATAGGCGACCAACAGCGACAGGCAGAAGACCAGGAAGGGGGTGTCCAGCACCTCGCCGCGCATCCAGCCGCTCAGCTCCGCGCTGAGGCTCATCAGGCTGATGAGGTTGGCGGTGGCGGCGACGCAGCCGGTGAGGACCAGCCGGGTCAGGATGCTGCGGTCGGCAAGGCCGATCAGCGGCAGCAGATAGGACGGCGGCCGGCTGGGGGGAGGAGTGCGCTTGCCCATCGCCCGGTCACTCCGCCAGCCAGTTGTCGAGGATGCGGGCGATGGTGCCGTTGTCGCGCAGCTTGACGAAAGCGGCCTGCAGGCGCTCCGCCTTTTCCTTGCGTGCCTTCGGAAGCGCGATATAGCGGGGGATCAGGCCGACGGGCTTCGGCAGAACGCGCACGTCCTTCAGCCGGCCGTCCTGTTTGGCCATGTAGTTCAGCACATGCAGGTCGCCGATGATGACATCGACCCGGCCCAGGATGAGGCGGCGGAAGTTGACCACGTTGCTGCTGGAGGCAAGCTTGTCCAGATAAGTCGCGGCATCGAAATCGGGCGCGTAGGAGAAGCCGTCGACCACGCCGATCCGATAGGAGGTGAGATCCTCCAGCCGGTCGAAGGTGATCGTCGAATCCTTGCGCACCATGAACACCGTGGTGCCGGTGCGGAACGGCCCGATCATGTTGTATTGCGCGAAGCGGCCGGGTGACGCGATGAACTGGAAGCCGATGTCGGCGGTGTTCTCGTCCATCGACTGCACCACCTCCGCCCAGGACAGCGGCCGGTGGACCGGGGTGACGTTCAGTTCCTTCAGCAGCGCGTTGACGATTTCGGTGTCGATGCCGGTGCGATTGCCGTTGAAGGAGTAGTTGTAGGGCGGGAAATGGTCTTCCGACGCCACGGTCCAATATTCCGCCTTCGCCGGGAAGGACATGGCAAGCAAAGCCAGCAGGCCCAGCAGCAGAGTCGTAACCAGCGGACGGCGTGGCGGTGCCGTGAAATGGGTGGAGGTCATGGCTGCGGTCACGCCTTCGCCGGCTTCTTGCGGCGGGTGGTCAGCAGAATCATGACGAGGAGGGCGCCGGGCGGCGTCAACACCACCGCCAGAAAGGCGTAAAGCAGGAAGCCGCCGCGGCGGCCGATTCCCAGGAACCCGACCAGCAGGCAGAGACCGATATAGATCAGCTCGAGCACGGCGATGCTTCCCTCTTTACCCGGCGTTCCGTCGTTCAGGCCTTAACCGGCCTTCTGGATCGGCTGTTCGTCCATCTGAGGTGCGGCGGCCGGAGCGTCGGCGGCCTCACCCTTGGCGGCATCGAACTCCTTGCGGAAATACTCGCGCATCGCATCGACATCGAAGTCGAGCAGCGTGCCGCCGGTCTCGAAATGCTGGGCGAACACCTGGCCCAGAGCCCGGGTCGCCGCCAGCGATAGCGCCGGCATCACCGCCACGCCGAGCGCGGTGCCGATGAAGGGAACGGCCTTGACGGCGGAGCCCAGGACGCTGGAGCTGAGAGCCCCCGGCATGACGCCGCCCAGCAGGGCGCCGACGATGGCGCGGGTCCGCTCCTGCGCGAACTCGACTTCGTACAGCTTGGCGAGCTTGTGGACCAGGTTCAGCTGTGCCGCGCTGACGGCGGCGACGTCGGCGCCCGGAACCGGG
Organism: uncultured Azospirillum sp.; assembly: GCF_946480385.1. The sequence continues at coordinate 107,013 of NZ_CAMLJP010000004.1, read as the reverse complement.
ATCAGCCCGAAGGCGCCCGAGGCGTAGCTGTGATACTTGATCAGGTCCTGGGCACGCTTCTTACGGTCTACCATGATCCGAAGCCTTTCTCGGGTCGGGGAGTGTTGGTCGGTGGTGGATATTCCGATACGAAATACACGTTTTCGTGCAGTTCGCATCGCCGAGCCGAGCTTCCTGGGGGAAAGCAGCAGCCTTTCGTCAATTGCAGACGCAGCGATTGACAAACAAATGGCGTTTGCTGCTTAGGGGCAGCGAAGAAATTAGCAAATCATGATTAGATCGGTTTTCCGGCAGGACCTATTATCCTGTCGGCGAGGCGTGAGCTAACCTACTGATACGTTTTTATTGATTAAAATCATATTAAGTCGCAATCAGGGTTGCTGGGGTTTTAAAAGGATATTGGATCGCCTTGTTGCGGCTTGTAACGAAAATCATCATAGCGTTTTCTTGTACTCACTGCGTTGTACTACCTGGAAGGGAAACGGAACGGCAGATCGAGCGTCCTGGCCGACAGGGACGCGCGCGATCCGGCGGCAATCGATGCCGTCATGAACAGGATCGTGTCGCGCGCCGGTTCGCCGCCGATGGTCTGGGTCGGCAAGGCGATGCGCAGCAAGACGCCGTCACCGGCGGCTGAGGAGGGAGCCGACCGGCTTCTCAACAGCCGGAGCAGAGCCCATGGGCCGCGTTCCACCAGGGTCAACGTGTCGCCCGCAACGGCCTCGGCCTCGCTCGCCATGGCGCTTTTCGGCCGGTAGGGCGAACCGGACGCCCAGCGGAAGCTGATCTGTAGCGGCTGACCGATCTTCCAGACCATCGGCTCGGACCCGGTGGAGGCGCCGACCGCAACGCTTCCGGAACGCACCGACCAATCGATGATATGCTCAGCTCCAAGCTCTTGCGCCCGGTTAGTGCCGTAGGTGAAACGGACCCTCACGGGCGCATTGCGCGCGACCGTATCGAGCAGCGGCCGTGCCGCTTCCATCTTCTCCAGGAAAGCGGCGAGTTCAGGCGTTGCCATCCTCGTGATCGCTGGCCGGTTCTCGTCAAGCTGCTCGAAGAAGCGGCGAACTTCCTTGGGATCGGCATCGGGCGCGCCGCGGGCGAGGTCGGGACGGACGAAGGGGAAGCGGCCCGCCAGCGACTGGGAGAAGGTTGCTTCCAGCGTCGCCACCGCCGCGCCGGACTCCGGGGCCGACACCCCGGCGGGCGGGACCGGCAGGGGTGGCGGGGGCGTATACGGCGCAGGCGCCGGACTGGCGGCAATCGGTCGTTCGGGTATGGGTGCAACCGCTGTCGGGGCCGGCGGCGCCGGACGCGGCTCGACAGCCGGTGCGGCCGAAATGGATCCCGCGGGTTTGCTGTCGGGGGCGGCGGATTTGGCTGGCACCGGTTCGTCCGGAATTCTGCTGGCCAAGGTGGCGGCCATTTGATCCGGCAGTGCGGCGACAGCCGGGTTCAAGGCCAGTGCTCCTCCCTCTCCGCTTGCGAGCAGGCGGCCGACCGGCGCCGCATCGAGAGCCAGGACGGCGGCGCGGGCCGATGTGGCGGCAGTCGACAGCGCTTCCGTGATGCGGTCGGTGGTGTCGCGGCCAGGCAGGTCGGCGATCGCCGCCTTCTGGAGCGCCAGCTTGACGGCTACGGGCAAGCCACGCGCGGGGTCCTGCAAAGCGGCGGCGATCGGCCAGCCGGCAGCCTCGGTGACGGCATCGACCAGACGGCGGACGTCCGCGACATCCTCGTCTGTCGGTGTCTCGGGAAGGTTCTGCAGACGCTCGGCCAGCGCCCGCGCACGACGGCGCAAGGGGTTGCGGCTATAGAGTTCCTCGGCGAGCGGAGTGGCGAGTTGCACCGACTCCGCCCGCAAGGCGACCGCGATGGTTCTGGCGTCCAGGTTGGGAAGGTCGGCACCGGCGGCGATACGCGTGATGAAGCCGTCGGTCGCCGTCACCGGCGGGCGGGGGACGGCGCCATAGACGCTGTCCGCCAGTGCGATCAACTCGTCGAACCCGCTATTGCGGCGGAAGCGGTCGTAACGCTCCAGCGCGTCGCGCCGGCCGCCGATGCGGTCCAGCTGTGCGGCCAGCCGGCGGAAGGCCGGAAGTTCCTCGACGCTGTGGGGATTGGTGACGGGAGGCAGGTCGGTCAGGGCGGAGCTGGGCAGCAGCGCGTCGCGGATCGGCCGCAGAACCGCGCGGCGCAGGGTGACCGATGCAAGCCGCCGCTTGTCCTCGTCGACGCTGCTGAACAGGGAGGTCGGCAGCAGCGGCGTGGCGAGCCGGTCGCGCTCCATCGCGGCGGTGGCGGCGATCACGCGGGTCACCATCGGGGCGTCGGCAACGGCATCGTGCGACAGCAGCGCCCGCCGCAGGTCGGTGACCGAGTCCGCAACGGCGGTGCTGCCGGCCGAGACGGTGACGAAGCCCTGCCACGCCGCGAGCGACAGGACCGTGGCGGAGGCGGCCAGCGTGGCCTGTGCGATCCGGCGCCGGCGGCGGCCTTTCAGGAAGGCGGCCTCTGACGGACGGCCATAGCCGGGCTCGGCGAAGGCGCGGCCGGGCAGCAGGTCACGGGCAAAGGCCGGGCGGCGTCCGCCCGTCGCGGTCGCACAGGCACCCGTCAGGGCGATGCCGCGCAACGGGAAGGGTTCGGTGGCCTCATTCCCTCCCAACGCACCATCGAGGAACAGCGCCAGCGGATGCCGCAGAGCTTCCAGGGATGAGGCGAGCAGCGGCAGGCGCACCCCGGCGATTCCTGCGGCGAGGGCATTCGCCTCCAGCAGGGCGAGATCCGACCGGATGGCGTCGAACGCCTCGCCCACCCGGGCGGGCTCGAAAGGCAGCAGCCAGTCCTGCTGGCTGGTCCATCCCAGTGTGCTGTCCAGCAGGGCGGCGGGAACCGCGGCGCAGAGGTCGGCGAAGCCGTCGAGGGCCTCCGCCCGCACCACCACCACATGCACCGGGCAAACCATGCCGAGGTCGTCGCGGATCGCCCGCAGCCGGGCGCGCAGGGACTCCGCCCGCTTGGCCAAAGCCTTGCGCGGCGCCTCGCGATCGTTGGCGGCGCACAGTTCGTCGGCGCCGACCATCAGCAGGATGCCGTCCAGCGGCCGGCGCATCGGCCGCTTGGCCATAGCCGTGACCAGCGACGGCCAGGAGGCGTCGAGCCTGGAGCCGTCGGCGGAATCGGCGCCGGCATGCAGGATCGCCGCCCCTTCGCAGAACCACCAGCAGCCGTGTTCGGTGTTGCCGTCCTCCGGCCAGCTGACATGGGTCGGGTCGGTGGCGAGCAGCGCCGGGCCGCCGACGCCGAAGGCGAGGAACCAGGGGATGTCGCCGCGCCGCAGGGGACCGCGCATCTGCCGCGTCAGGATGTCCAGGCCTTCGCCGTAGGCGCGGGCCAGCGGAGGCTTGCCGGCAGCGGCTTTCGACGGAGGAGGCGCCTCCGCCCTCACATGCAGGGGCGAGGAAGCCATGGCCTTGCGGGCCCCCGGCCTGTTTCGGGCCGGCGCCTTGGCGGCGGGCTTGCGGCGGCGTAGCCGGCCACGCAGCTTTGGCCACACCGCCCGTGCCGCCCGATAGAGGATGTAGAGCGGCAACACCGCCAGCGCATAGGGCAGAAAGGCGAAGACGAAGGACAGGACCCAGCCGATGGCCGAGCCGATGGTGGAGAGCAGGAACTCCAGCGTCAGGATCAGTAGGACCATGACAGCCCCATATCCTCGACCGCGGACCGGGCACCGCGCAGGTCACGCTGAAGCTCGTTCACCGCGGTGGACCACAGCAGATGCGAAACCAGCAGGAACAGGGCTGCCACGCCGCCGGCCGCCATCCACCATCGCCGTGCCGACGGTCGGAAGCTGCCGAGCACGGCGCCAGCCGACGGTTCATAGGCGCGCGGGCTGGCAAGGCCGGCCTGGGCCGGCTCGGTTCCACCCTCCCTGCCGGTGACGATGCGGTGCAGTGGCGAACGCCGCGCCGCCGCCTGGGCGTCGTCCGGGAAGCCTAGGGCCAGCGTTGCCAGATATACGGTGGCAAGCCCGCGGTCGGCCCTGGCGCCCTGGCGGATCAGGTCGTCGGCCTGGACGAACAGGGTCTGCAATGTGGCGTTCGCGCCGAACAGGCGGCCGGCGACGACGGCATCGGCCGGCTTCACCTGGGACAGCGCCTGGTCGGCCAGCATCGCCATCGCAAAGACCGCCTTCACCACCATGCCGTGGGCCGCAGGTCCCTGGGCGGTCGCCGCGCTGCTCATGCCATGGAGCGTCGCGACCAGCCGTTCGGCCACCGACCCGGCGGGGGCCTGCTCCTGTGCGCAGGCGGCCAGCAGGTCGGTGTGGAAGACGCGGAACAGGGGCAGGACACCCGAACCGGCTCCACGCGTCGCCTCATTGAGGAGCACCGGAGCGGCTGGCGCTTGAGCGGGCGAGGGAGCGGGCCGGGCGGTCACGGTGCTGTGTCCTTCGGCAGCGTAGCCACGGTGAAGCCGTTGCGACCCAGCCGGATGTCCAGGGCGCCCGCGCCATCCAGCGACTGGCGGTGGACGCCCGGCGTGCCGTAGCGAACGAAGACGATGGTTGCGGTCGGGGTGGCGGTGAAGGGCGGCAGGTTGTGCAGGATCACGCTTTGGCCGGGCACCATTTCCCATGATGCGATGGCAATCTGGCTGGCGGCCTCGCCGTTCAGGGTCGCCCGGTCACGAAACCAGCTTGCGGCGTCGAGAGCGCCGAGCCGGCGCGCAAGGGAGCCGTCGGCCACCCGCACCACGTCGACGGCCACCGGACGGCGGTCGTTGGCGTCGGCATCGGCGGTGATGCGAAGAATGGGGGCGGAGGTGCCGCTGGCGCCGGCGTCCGCGTCTGGGCGGGCGGACATGTCCGCGGCGCAGCCGGCAAGCAGCAGGGCGATCGTCAGAGCCAGGCGCTTCAAGGGTCAGCCCCCCGTCGCCGCGGGCGCGGCGCCCGGCTGGCCGGCGCAGACATAGCCGGCCGGCGTGTGGCGATACCAGTTGCCGGCCGACCCGGCGCAGGGGGCAAGCACCCGGTCGTTCCGCTGGGGTACGGCCGGTTCTTCTGCCGGAATCGCCACGGCATCGGCCGTATCCCTGCCGGCCATATCCCGGCCAGAAGTCGGCCGGTTGGCAATGGCGAAGGACTCCTCGTCGTCCTCGACGATCATCACGTAGCGGGTGCGCTTGGACGGATAGCGGATGCCGACGTCATAGTCGCCGTCGGCCACCCGCTCCAGGATCGCGGCGGATTTTTCGCCGCCGAGCGGGGCACAGCTCGCCCCGGCAAGCAGGACCGGCAGCAGTGTCGCCGCGGCGAGCCGGCGGCAGGGGAAGGGGCGCGTCATCGGAATGTTCCTGCTCATGCCGGTATGGCCGTGACGGTGCCGGTAACGGCGCCGATTGCAGCACCCGTCTCCATCAGGTCGGGCGGGGTCGGGTCGATGCCCGCGTCGGCCAGCGTGCGGTAGACGGACCGCCAGACCAGTTCCGGCACGGCGAAGCTGGCGTCGTGGTCCTTGACCCAGAAGAACAGGTTGTACTTGCACAGCCACTGGCCGTTGACGGCGCGGAAGCCGTCATAGCGGACGAAAGGCAGGCCGCCGGTCGCGCTGGGCATCACCCGATCGGTGGCGCGCAGCGCACCGGTCAGCAGGCCGCCCATCCGGCCGGGGTCGTGACCCGCGTCGGCGAAATATTCCAGCTTCATCGAGACCCGCTCGACCGCGCTGAAATTGACGACGGTAGCCTCCGACACCTTGGCGTTGGGCATGGCGACGATGAAGCCGGCGACGTTGCGCACCCGTACCGTCCGCCATGTCATGTCCACCACGACGCCGCGGACGATGTCGGTGATCTGGATGCTGTCGCCGATCTGGAAAGGCCGCTCGATGTTGAGGACGATGCCGGAGAAGACGTTGGCGATGTTCGCCTGGATGGCGAGGCCGACGACCATGCCGACGAGGCCCGATGCCGCCAGCAGGCTGGTGATCGGCTGCTTCAGCACGAAGGCGATGATGCCGCAGCCGGCGAAGCCGAAGACGATCAGGGTGGAGAAGCGGCGGACGATCGCCGGGATCCGGCGCCGGGTGCGGATCTCCAGTGGGGTCCAGACGAAGCGTTCCAGCGTGCGGTCGACCAGGATGGCCGGCACGATCCACCACAGCACGTTGATGCCGTTCACCACCATGGCGATCCCGCTGGCCGGCAGCGTCGCCACCGCCTGGTCCAGCGCGATGTTGCCGGCCGACATCAGCAGAAGCGGCCAGGACAGGATGCGCATGAACAGGGTCTGGATCTTCCAGAACTGGCCGCGGTCGCGCCGGTCCATGAAAGCGGCGAACACCGCCAGAACGGCGCTGAAGATGGCGATGTAGACGAAGAAGTCGCGATGGATGAAGTCGCGCGCCGCCGGGGCGTCCGGCGTCGCCACCACGCCGAAATCGACGCGGGAGAAGTCCGGCTGCGGCCGGCCGAAGCCGACATAGTTGGGGTCGCCCTCGCTGCTCACGCTGGTGACGTCCTGGGAAATCCAGGCGCGCGCCAGCCGCCAGCCGGGCGACGGGGCCAGCACCCGCCGGGCGCGCAGCTGGTCGAGCAGGGTGGAGCTTTCGCTTTCGCCCTCCATCGCCCGGCGGAAGCGGCCGGCGAGGCTGAGGTCGGCGGCCGAGGCGGTTTCCGCCGCCGCCATCGCCTTCAGCTTCTCCACGAAGTCGTTGGTGTTCACCAGCGACATGCCGAGCACGTCGGTGACGAACATCACGGTATTCCGGTTCTGCGTCCGGTGGCGGAAGCTGACCCCCACCGAATGGCTGCCGTAGGGCGGGCGCTGGTCGGAGAAGTTCAGCGAGAAGCGTCCTTCGATCCGGTAGGCGACGTAGGTGGTGACCTCGCCGCGCTCCTCGCGGTAGGGCTTGCCGAGTTCCACCGGCTTGACCGCGTTGGTGAAGACGACGTCGGCCGGATTGAAGGCGCCGCGGTAGCGGAACCAGATGGTCAGGTTCAGCGTCGCTTCGTTGGCATCGGGATTGAGGTCGCGGATCTCGTGCAGCTGGACGCCGGTGTAGATGACGTCCGTCTTGTACATGAAGCGGTCGTTGACATAGAGCGCCCGTCCCCGCTGCACCTCCTCCAGGAAGTTGGAGACGCCGGCCTCGCGGATCGGCTGCAATTGGGTCAGCGCCGCCACCGGGTTCAGGCCGTTGTAGGTCGCCATCATCACCGGCAGCGTCGCCTGCCCGCGGGCATCGAAGGTCCAGGCGCCGGCATTGGCCTGGAAGGCGTTCTCGGTGCGGTCATGGCCGGCGATGGCGATGCGCAGAGCGTCGCCGTCAGGCTTGCCGGCGCTGGCGGAGGATGCCGCGATGGCGCCGGCGATCAGGTCGACGCCGTCGGCCCCCAGCGCCGCCGCCCAGTCGGGCACCGCATTGAATCGCTTGACATACTGGCCGTAGAAGCGCTGCGCCCGCTCGTTCGCCGTGTCGAACAGCACGGGCGAGGCGACCAGCAGGCCATGGCCATAGGCCTCCGGCGTCAGCGCCTTTGGATTGGCCTGGGTCTGGGCGACGATTTCGGTGCGGAAAGATGCCGTCGCCATCTCGGAACCGCCGGCGATCAGGTTGCGCACGCCGGCATCGCGCAGCGCGACCACCACGCGGGCGCTGTCGACCGCCGAGCCGATGACGACGACGGCGCCGGTCGGCATCTTTTCCTTCACCGCCTGGGCGAGCGCCGGCAGGGCGCCGGCCCCGCCGCGTCCGGGGGCGTAGGTCCACTGGTTGACCAGCCTGGTGCCGAAGCGCTGGAGGATGGTGTCGAACTGGCCGGCCAGGGTGGCCGCCTGCTCGCTGTCCTCGCGGATGACGGCGACCATCGGCTCGCCCACCACGTTGCGGACATAGTTGGCGAGGAAGCGGGTCTCGTGCGTGCGGTCGAAGGCGATGCTGAACAGCCAGGGGCTGGGCGCCGCATCCGCCGGGCGGACCAGCGGGCGCGGGGCGATCAGCGGGATCTTCTTCTGGGCATAGATGGCGGCGGCGCTGTCGGTGGCCTCCGGCGTGTGGCCGATCACCGCGACGATGTCGGGGTCGTTGGCGATGCGCCGGGCGATTTCCAGCGACTTGCCCTTGTCGCCCTCGTCGTCGAAGGGCCTGATCTCCACCGGCCGGCCGCCGATGCCGCCCGCCGCGTTGATGGTGTCGGCACGCAGGGCCGCGCCCTTGCGCAGCGCCAGCCCCAGCGCGGCGTCCGGTCCGCTCAGCGGCCCCACCACGGCAAGCGTCAGCGGCTCGCCGTCGCGTTCGCCGAGGAAGCCGGCGCGCACCACCAGCGACACCAGCACGGTAACCAGCATCGCCGCCGCCAGGATCATGGCGAAGCGCGCCTTCTTGGTCATGTGCGACCAGCGCAGCGGCGGCCGGGAACGGGGCTGCAGCGAACTCAGCATCGGGTGAACCTCGGGGGAGGGGAAAGTCGTGCCGCGCGGATCATCCTCACCGCTCCTGCATCGCGTGCTGGAGGCCGTTCAGAACCGGCGAGAAGACGTAGTCGAGGATGGTGCGGCGCCCGGTCAGGATGCTGCAGGTCACCCGCACGCCGGGGAACAGTTCGTAGGTCTTGCCGCCATAGTCGAAGCGGGTCACCGGCAGCTCGACGCGGACCTTGTAGTAGGACTGCTTATTGGCATCGAGCAGGGTATCGGGGCTGATCGTCCGCACCCGGCCCTCGATATGGCCGAAGCGCGAGGCGTCGCTGCCGGCGAGCGTCACCACCACCGGCTGGTCGGCGCGGACATAGCCGATGTCCTGCACCGGCAGGCGGGCGTCCACCACCAGATTGCCGTCGCGCGGCACCAGCTCCACCACGGTTTCGCCCGCCTTGACGACGGCGCCCTTGGTGGAGACCGCCAGCGTCTTGACGATGCCGTCCATCGGCGCCCGCATGCTGGAGCGGTCGAGGCTGTCCTGGTAACGGGTCAGCCGTTGCGACAGTTCGCTGTGGTTGCGCCGAGCCTCGTCGAGCGCGTTGCGGCCCTCTTCCTCATATTTGCGGCCGATCCACACCAGCTTGCTGCGGGCCTCGGCCAGAGCCGCTTCGGCCTGGGCCAGCGTGGCGCGGTCCTCGGAGATGGAGCCGGTGATGCGGGCGTCGTCTCGCAGCAGTTCCAGATGCTTCATCCGGTTGGTGATCTCGCGCTTCAGCAGGCTTTCGCTGATGGACAGCTGTTCGCGGATCAGCCCCTGCGCCACCTGGGAGCCGGCGATGCGGGCGCGGACGGCGGCCATCTGCTGTTCGCGCTGGACGATGTCCTGGCGCTGGATGTCGATGTCGGAGGCCAGCCGGTCGCGCCGGGCGCGGAACAGGTCGCGGGTCTGCGCCACCAGATCCGGCCGCTCGCGGCTCAGCTTGTCGGGAAAGTCGATGCTGTCGCGGCGCGCGACCTCGGCCTCCAGCCGGGCGATGTCGGCGGAGAGCGAGCCGAGGCGCAGGCGCAATTCCTCAAGGTCTGCGCGCGTCTTGGTCTGATCCAGCTCGACCAGAACCTGCCCGGCCTTCACCGAATCGCCTTCCTGCACCAGGATGTCGCGGACGATGCCGCCTTCGAAATGCTGGACCGACTGGTTGTAGGCCAGCGGTACCACATCGCCGGGGGCGCTGCTGGAGACGTTCAATTCGGCGACCGACGCCCAGCCCACCGCCGCCAGGAAGGCGGCGATTCCGACGGCGAACAACCCGTCGCCGAAGCGGCTCTCGGTCTCCGGCGCCGTCGCGGTGGTGAAGGGCAGCGCCGGTGCCGTTGCACCCGCCAGGGGGAGGGCGGGGGGCAGGGCAGGGCCGGCGGCCGGCTTGCGGGTCAGCAGGGGAAGCGGCTTCATGACGCCACCATCGCGGCCGTGTCGGGGGTTGTCGCCGTGTCCTGCGGGCGGTCGAGGTCGAGCACCAGCGAGGCGCCCTGGAGGATGCGCGAATCATGCGAGGCGATGACCACGGTGTGGCCGGCGCGCGCCAGCTCGATCAGCGTGCGGTAGACGACGGCGGTTCCTTCAGCATCCAGCCCGTCGGTCGGCTCGTCCAGCAGGATCAGCCGTCCGCCGACCGCGAGTGCGCGGGCGAGCGCCAGCCGGCGCCGATGGCCGACCGGCAGTTCCTGGCCGAAATTCCGCAGCGGCGTGTCCAATCCCTGGGCGCAGTCGGCGACAGCGCGCTCGGCGCCGGCACGGTGAAGAACGGCCTGCAATTCCGTCTCCGACAAACGCGGGTTGGCGACCAGCAGGTTCTCTCGAATGGTTCGGTTGAGAAAGATGGGCTCCTGCGGCAGATAACCGATCTGCTGACGCCACCAGAGCGGGGCGAATTTGCGGATGTCGACGCCGTCGGCCAGCACTGCCCCCTCCTGCGGATCGACCAGCCCGGCGACCAGGCGGATCAGCGTCGATTTGCCCGACCCGTTCCGGCCCTTCAGCACCAGGATGTTGCCGGCGGGCACCGACAGGGAAAGGCGGCGCAGCAGCGGGGTGACGGCGCCGGCCGGGGTGTAGGTCAGGTCGCGCAGTTCCAGCGTTCCGCCATAGCGGGGCAGGCTGGTGCCGGTCGGCGGTTCCACGGCCGTGCGGGCGAACTGCTCCAGGCGGAGTTGCGCCTGTCGTGCCATCGCCAGCGATTCGCCGATCTGCGCCAGCCGGGTGAAGGGCGCCAGCGCCCGGCCGACCAGCAGGTTGACGCCGATCAGCGAGCCGACATCCAGTTCTCCGCGCACCACCAGCGCGGCGCCGGTGGCGATGACCGCAACACCCTGGAGCGCCTGCAGGCTCTGCGCCATCGATTGGGCACGCCCCTGCCGCATCGACATCCGCTCGCGCATCGCCCGCATCGCCTTCGCCGCGCGCTGCCACTCGCCCAGCAGCGGCTTCGCGCCGCCGAACAGGGCGACCGCGTCGCGGCCGACGATGGCGGAGGTGACCAGCCCCTGGACGTCGGCGCCGGCCTGGGCCAGATCACGGCCGACCGCCCGCATGTCGGCCTGGGCCAGCAGGCCGGCGCCGATCGACAGCAGGGTGAAGAGGACGCAGATCGCTGCCAACGGCCAGGAAACCAGCGCGACCACGACGATAAATCCCAATGCGAAGGGCAGGTCGAACAGGGTCGCCAGATTGGCGGACCCCAGTGCCGCGTCGATCTGTTCTGGTGCCCGCATCGCCTCGCGGCGGGCGGCGTCGCCTTCCGCCGAACCGGCGCCGCTCCGTGCAGTCAGCAGGATGCCGAAGGCGCCTGTCGCGAGGCGTTCATGCTCGGCACGGCCGATGCGGCCGGCGATGCCCAGCCGGACATGGCGGAACAGATGTTCGAAGGCGATAGACAGCATGACGCCGACGGTCAGCGCCACGAGCGTGGAATCGACGCCGTGCGTCACATACCGGTTCAGCACCAGCATGGTATAGAAGGAGGAGGCGAGGCCGAGCAGGTTGGCTGCGAATGACGCCGCGAAGACGCGGGTCGTCAGCCGCAGATTTGCGCGAAGCCGCAGAAGCAGCAGGCCGATGGCGCCGCCGGTCATTGCTGATCTCCCTTCCCGCGCTTGCGCTTCGAATCCCGGTTGGCGGGAGGTGCCTGTTCCTGCTTGCCGCGGTCGTCGAACAGGCCCCGTCCCATCGCGGCCAATTTTGGCATCGGCTTGGTCTGGATATCGGCGGCGCTGAGCCGGCCCATGGCAGCCAGCAGGCGGTAGCCGGCGAGAACCAGTTCCGTCTCGGCTGCTGCGGCGTCGCTGCGGGCGTTGATCAGCGTCGTCTCGCCCGACAGGATGTCGATGAGCGACCGGGAGCCCAACTCGCGCTCCGCCCGCGCCACGTCGAGGAAGCCGGCGGCGAGGCTCGCCTGATCGTTCAGCAGCTTCACCTGCGACCGGGCGCTTTCCAGCCGGTTCCAGCTGTTGCGGACGGTTTCCAGCACCGTGCGCTCCTGATCGGCCCAGTTGGCGTCGGCGGCGCGCAGGTCGGCCTCAGCAAGCCGGACGCTGTTGATCGCGGTCAGGCCGGTGTTCAGCGAGAAGGTGACCTGCAGCTTGAACAGAAGTTCGTTCTGCCGACCGGGCTGACCGGCGACGTCGCGCTTGATGTTGCGCTCGACATAGCCTTCGACCCGGGGATAGAGGCTGCGGCCGCGCACGGAGGTCACGGCTTCCTCTGCCGCCGCGGTGGTCAGGGCCAGTTCCTGCAGGCGCGGATTGTGGCGGCGCGCCTCCTCCACCGCCGCGTCCATCGAGGCGGGCAGGGCAGCCCTGGTCATCGCCAGGACCTGGGCGCCGTCCAGCCGGAAGGACACATGGCCGAAATAAGCCTGGAAGCGGCTCAGCGCGGTCTGCATCGCCTCTTCGGCCGCGACGCGGCGTGCCTGGGCGCCGGCAAGTTGGCTCTTCGCCTGCAGGACGTCGGTGGAGAAGCCGTAGCCCTCCTGAAGGCGGACCTCTTCAAGGCCGGTCTGGCGGCGGATGTTGTCTTCCGATTGCCGGGCGAAGGTGAGCAGCCGGTGAGCGCGGACGAGGTTGGCGTAGGCGGACAGGCCCTCCACCAGCAGTTCCTGGCGGGTGCGCTCCACCGCGATGTCGGCGCGGACGACCGAGACCTGCGCCCGCCGGATGTCGGCATTGGTCGCGTCGAAGTCCCAGATCAGCTGGGTCGCGCGTATCGAAAGCTGGCCGGCGTTCATGTCGGTGTTGGGAAGGCCCGCCGGCTTTTCGGTGGTTTCGCGTCCGCCGTTGGCCGACAGGCTGAGGGTCGGATACCAGCCGCCATGGCTGATCCGCAGGCCATTGCGTGCGGAGTCGGCTGCCGCCTCCGCCCCTCTCAGACGGTCATGCGTTTCCGTCGCCTTGGCAATCAGCGAGATCACGTCTTCGCGCGGTGACGCAATCGAAGGTTGCGTGCCTCCGCCAAGAAGCGTAAGCCAGGCCGTGGCGTAAAAGAGAAATTTGCGCATAAGGGTCCTGAGAAACGCTGTCGGCTGAAGCTTTAGGTTTATTGCGCTGGCGAATATAGCCGACCGCTCTCGTCAGAAATTAAGACAAAACAGTGTTCAATTGCTTAATAAATCCTCTAAATCCGACATTTCTATTAGGACCCGTTTATGTGATGCACGTTTGACGCATCACTGTTTTGCAAATGATGTTGATCGGGAGCGTGCGACTCCAGGCTCCATGCGAGCAAATGAGAGGATTCCGGCTGCAGCACAACTCCCGCGTCGGTGGGCAGGCCAAGGCCGGACGCCAGAAGACTGGTGAAGTTGGTCCCTGGCACCGCATTGTGAGCGGCACTGGTCGGGGCGAACGCCGTCGGCTGGATCTGGACCTGTGCCGCGGAGGCGGCCTTTACGTCGAACGCGACGCCGGCCACCATTTGGGTGCTGCCGTCGGCCATCGTCATGCTGGTGGTGCCCAGGATCCGGCTACCGGCGAGGCTCGCGTCGCTTGGTGTCGATGTGGTGGCGATGGAGCGGATGCCCGCTTCGGAGAGGTTCCGAAGTTCACTGGGCTGGCTTATTCCGTCGCCGTTGACATCCTGCCAGACCTTCAGTGTGGCGAAGGCGTCGTCTGTCAAATCCAGGCGTCCGTCATGGTTGCGGTCGAGGGATGCCATCGCCTCCAGGCTGCTGTTGAAGCCGGTGCCGAATTGCTCCGATACCAGTTCGTGCGCGTCGTTGATGCGGCCGTCGCCGTTGCTGTCCTGCACCAGCAGGGCGTTGCCGGACCCGATCCAGCCGGTGCTGTCGGCGACGCCGTCGCCGGTCACGTCGAAATGGATGCCGTCGGACAGCGGACGCAGGGCCAGCCCCTGACCGGTCATGTCCAGCACGATGGGATCGCTGGCGACGGTGGTGAGCTTGATGTTGTCGACGCGCAGGATCGGGTTGACGCTGTTGTCTCCGGTGTCGGAGGTGCCGAAGCCCAATGACAGGGTGCTGTTGGCCGAAACCACCACGCTGAAACTGCCGCTGGCGCTCGCCTCCTTTGCTAGCAGCGTCACCACGCCGTTGACGCTGACAAAGGCGAAGTCGTGATAGGACGCGTTGTCGGTGAAGGTGAAGGACCAGTCGAAGGTCAGCGTCGTGTCCTGTGTCACCGTCACGGTCGTGCCGAGCTTCATAGCATGTCCAGCGGACGGCACAGTCCCGGTCGCGGTGGCGATGGAGCCGTGGGTCAGGCCGAGGAAGTCCTCCAACTGGGTCGGCGTCTGGCCGCTCGCCGAGGTGATGGTGCCCTCATGACCGTCCCCGGTCGGGCCGACGCTGGTGCCGCCGGTGTAGGTCCAGCCGCTCAGCCCATTGTCGAAGGAGCCGTTCGGGACCAGCACGCCGGGGTGCAGTGTCACGCTGTCGGTGGCGGTGGAGAAGGCGCTGCCGGCGCTTGTGTCCATCGCCACCTTGGTGCCCACGGTTCCGCTGGTCTGGTCCCAGGCATGGATGGTCAGGGCACCGCTGACGGTGGCGGGCACCGACGCGTTGGGCTGGAAATAGAGCCGGTCGGTCGGGCGCAGGAGCAGGGCGGAGTCGCTGTCGTTGACCGTGCCGACCAGGGTCCAGGTCGTGCCGCCGTCGGTCGAGAACCACCAGTGCCCGTAGTTTTCGTTGGTGCCGACCAGGGCGATGCCGGTCACGGACCCCGCATCGCCGTCGGTGACATTGGCCGGTCCGGTCCCGTTCAGGCCGACCAGCGTCGATACGGCGATCCCCGCGGTGCCGGAAGTGGGCGGAGCCAGCGCCTCCGCCGCGACGGAGAGGGAGAGATCGGTGTCGATCAGGACCGGAGAGGCGTTGGGCGGCGCTACCGTGACGGCGACCGATGCGCCGGCGGTCAGCGGCCCACCCGCTCCGCCGCCGCCCTGGTCATCCACCTGCATATGGATGCTGTCGGCGCCGCTGTAGGACGTCGCGGTATAGAGAAGCCCGTTAGTGGCGCCCAGCAGGCTGTTGATGGTGGCAAGCGTCGCCCGGACGGTGACGGTGTCCGTCCCGTTGCCGGTGATGACGGCATCCAGCCCGCCGTCCGCCAGGGTCAGCGTCCCATGTCCGGCGGACAGGGTGACCAGAATCGGCGTCGAACCGGCGTCGATGTCCGACACCGACAGCCCGGTGACCGCGACTGACACACCCTTCACCGTCGACAGAGACGGTGTGGCGGCGGTGACCTGCGGCGCGTCGTTGACCGGCGTGACGCTTCCGGTCAGCGCGATGGTTTCGGCACTGTAGACCGTGCTGCCGCCGACGCCCTGCGTCAGGTCGGCATGGCTTCCGGTCAGCGATGTGCCGCCGCCTTCTTCGATCAGTCGCACGGTCAGCGCCGGGGTGGTGCCGTTCCAGTCGGCCGCCGGCACGAAACGCAGGCGATCGGCGGCGGCGACGACCAATGCCGATCCATCGGACACCGCACCCACGGCCGCCCAGGCGATGCCGGTCCAATATTGCCAGACGCCTTGTGCGGCGGTCGCCGCATTGCCGACGATGGCGATCCCGGCAAAGCCGTTGGCCGACGAGCCCCCGGCCACGGCGTCGGTCGCGTCGGAGAAGAGGCCGCCGAACAGGCTGGTGACGGTCGCTCCGGCCGGATCGGCGGTGTCTTCCGCGATGTCCGGCAGGGTTGCGGCGGAGTTGGTGGCGACGGGAGCATCGTTGACGGCATCGACGATGCCGGCCAGCGTGATGGTGGCGGCACTGAAGCGGCTGGTCCCTCCGCCGGTGGTCTCGGTGACACGCCCGCCGCTGGCGAAGCTGCCCAGCGAATCATCCGCCAGCCTTACGGTCAGAGCCGGCGTCGTACCGTTCCAGTCGGCGGCGGGCAGGAAGCGCAGAGCGGTGCCGGCCGCCAGCAACAGCCCGTTGCCGTCGCCCGCCGCGCCGATGTCGGTCCAGGCGGTGCCGGTCCAGTATTGCCAGGATCCTTCGGACGCTGTCGCGGCGTTGCCGATCACCAGCACGCCGGCGAAACCGTTCGCCGCCGACCCGCCAGCCACCGCGTCCGTCGGGTCGGAAAACAGGCTGCCGAACAGAGCGGAGACGGTCGTGCCGGCCGGATTGGCCGTATCCTCCGCGATATGCGCCAACGTCGCCGTCGTGCCGGTGGCAACCGGGGCGTCGTTGACGGCGGACACTTGGCTGTCGAGCAGGATGGCGGACACGCTGTAGGGCGTCGTTCCGCCGACGCCGATGCTCTTCAGGTCCACACGGTCGCCGCTGACAATGGCACCCTGGGAATCGTCGACCAGCCGCACCATCAGGCCGGGTGGCTGGCCGTTCCAGTCGGCGGCGGGCAGGAAGCGCAGCATCGTGTCGGCGGACAGCAGCAGCGCATTGCCGTCCGACGCCGCGCCGACCGCGACCCAGCTGCCGCCGTTCCAATATTGCCACTCGCCCTGGGCGGCGTTGCCGGGATTGGCGACGACGGCCACTCCGGCGAAACCGTCTCCGGCCGCTCCGAAGACCGCGTCGCTCGGGTCGGTAAACAGCTTGCCGAAGAGCGAGGAGACGCTGGCACCGGCCGGGCTGGTGCTGTCCTCCGCCACGGCATCCAAAATCGCCTGAACGCCCGTCGCCACCGGGGCGCCGTTGACGGGGGTGATCGCCAGGGAAAGCTGCGCGACCTCCAACGACAGGGGTGTCGTGCCTCCCGTGCCGGCAATCGTGAACAGGTGGCGTTCGGCGCCGCTGAAACCGCCGGTCCATTCATCCCCCACCGCCCGGAGGTTCAAGACGGGAGCTTGTCCGGAGGCGCCCGTCGCGGGCAGGAAGCGGAGAAGGGCATTGCCGGGCAGCACGAGCGCCGCCGCTTCGGCAACCGAGCCTACGGCCAGCCAATTGCCGCCATCGACGCTGTACTGCCAGACGCCGAGCGCCGATCCGCTGTTGCCCACGATGGCGACGCCGACCACGCTGCCGCCGGTCTCGCCGGGGTGGAACATCGATTCGATCAGGTGGAAGACGGTGAAGCCGGCGGGAGCGGTCGTTCCCTCGGCCACCGCCAACGCCTTCGCCAGAGCCGCCGCGTCGAAGGACGATGACAGGGTAGGCGCGGCGGCATGTTGCTCAGCCGGAAGGCTGGGGGTGGAGGGAAGCGTAGGCGTGTTGCTGGGCGACCTGGTGCCGGTTGTGTCGGATGATGCGTTCTCAAGGGCCTGGACCGCCGCCTGGACCGCCCGCTGCTGGCTTTGCGCGGCGACGGCGAAGGCGTCGGTGGTGGTCAGCGCCTTGGTCACCGACGGAGATGTGGCCGCCGGCCGTGCATCGGCGGATGTGGTGGCGTGGGTGGACGTGTCGCTCGCAGTTGCCGTGTCCGTTACGCCGGCCTGATCGAAGCTGATTGTCTTGAGCGCGGCCTTGCTCATCGTCGCCTGCTTTGCCGCCGGAGCAAAGGAGATGTCCGGCGCGGCGGGTGTTCCATCGGCGGAGGCATCGGCCGCGTGTTTGTCGCCTGCGTTCTCCTTGGCATCGCCCTTGCCATCGTCCTTGTCGGCCTTGCCGTCCTTATCCGCTTCCCCGTCCTGCTTGCCGTCTTTCGCCGAGGCGTCCGCCACCTGCTCGGCGGCCTTGCCGTCTGCGCTTTTGCTGTGCTGTGCGGTGTCCTCGGCCGTCTTCTTGCCATCGTCGGACTCTTTGGCAGCGGCGGCCTTGTCCGGGTTGGCGAGGTCGGACATAGCCTTGTCCTGCGGCGACACCGGGACTTCGCTGGCGTTGGCGTTTTGCTGGACGGTTTCGGCAGCCAGACGTGCCGCCGCCAGAGCCTGCCCGGCGGTCCGCCCCTCCGCCAACGCCTGTCCCAGCGCTGCGCTGAATGCGGCTCCGCTTCCGCCTAATGCCTGGACGGCTTGCTGGACATTGTTCCCGCTGGCGAGCGCCGTGACGAGCGGGTCGGCCTTGACGCCTTTCATCGTCTCGGCGGATAGGGCGGACAGGGCGACGACGTCCTGCCGTGCCGCGTCGAGTGCCCCGGCCGGTTCATGGCCTGCGGATAGTGCGCCTTCCAGAGCCTGACCGAACCCGCCGGATGCCTTCGCGTCGATACCGGCGGCCATGGCGAAGGTTTTTACGGTCTCGGCCACATCGCGGCCGGACGAAAGCGACGCCACCAGCGCGTCGGTCGGCTTCGGCGGTACGGCGGCGGCATTTTGGCTGGCCGCCATGTCCGATTGCGCCCTGACCGATGCGCCCAGCGCCGCATCGGGCGCCCCACCGCTGGCCAGCGCATCATTCAGGACGCTGGCGAAGGCCGGGCCGCCCAGCGCATTGCGCGTCTCCGTGCCACCGGACGCCAGCGTGGCGAGCATGTGGTTTCCGTCGGATTGTGCAACAGAAGCGGAGTGGGCCAACCCTTCGCTGCTGGTGCTCAGTTCCCGGGCCGCGGTGACCGCTGCGTCGGACTCGGCGCCACTGGACAGCGCCCGTTCGAGCGTATCGGCGAAGTGACCGTTCGGAGTGCCTGCCACTGCCTTGACGGCCTCCTGCACGCCCGCACCCGAGGCCAGCGCGGCGGTCAGTTGGTCCACTGGAGTAAGCGGAGGCGCTGAAGGAGGCGTATGGGCCGTCGGCGCGCTCAGGGACTGTGCCAGCGCGGCAATCGGGTCCGCCGCCCCCGCCGGCCGGGCGAGCGGGTCCATTACGCCGTTGAACAGGGCGGCGGACAGGTCGGCCGCCGAGCCCGGGACGGACAGTGATTGCGCGTCCACTCCCTGTCCTTGGGCCAATGCCGTTGCCGTCCGCTGCTCGCCGGTCAGGGATGCCGCATCCTGCATCGCCTGAGTCATGCGCGCGGCGGCACCCGCAGCGATCCGGTTCGCCTGGAGGATGGCGGCATCCGGCGTGGCATGGGCGCCGAGTCCATCGGCGAAGTCATGCATCCAGCCTTCCGCGAGCGTGCCTGCGGCGTTTCCAGGGAAGCCTTGGCTGCTCAAGGCTTCCGCCATCTTCTCCTGCACCGCAAGCAGCGCCTGCCGATTTCCGCTCAGAAGCACCTCTGCCGCTTCCGAAGCGAGCGCCTCAGGGATGGTCATGAGCGGAGCGGACGGTGCGTCGGCCTTCTGAGGGTCTGTCATCACGGCCCTTTCGCCGGGGCAGAAGTTGCTAGTAGCAACTGGCAATGAGACCGTGATTTGCTGAAGAAAGTCTGAACGCCGTTAAATATGGGTGCCGGACTGTCTGTGAATCGGCATGGAATAAGGGCTCTGTCGCAGATTTGATGGTGTGGATCTCATCCGGAGCCGATGACGCGCGCCTGAAAAATGTCGAGTTTGCCGCGGCCATACATCTGCCGCTTCACCAGCTTGAGCTTGGTGATCTGCCCCTCAGTCTGGCCGTTGGACCATGGCAGAGTAATGGCCGCGATGACGGCATTCCGGTCCTTGACCACTCCATTGGCGAAGGATGCTACCAAGCTCACCTTGGCCACCTGCAGCCAGGGTTCAAGTTCCTCGGCGGTTTTCTTTCGGATCATGGACTGGAACGCCGCAACGATCTCACGCGCCTCGACCAGCAGCGGCACTCCGCCCTCAATCGCCGCGACCGTCACCGTCTCCGCTTTGGTCAGCGCATCCCATCCGATGGTGAGCAAGCGCGCGATCGTCCGCGCCGCCGGCGTGCGGCTATGTTCCCCAGCCTACGCCTGGTCTGAGCGCCGGCGGCGCGTCGCCCGTTCGCCGACGACACGAAGGCTGCCCCGGAACCCACTCCTTCTCAACCGGCGCCAGAGGTCGGTCGCGTTGTGTTGCCCGGCAGCCCACTGCGCATCCAGCCAGGGGAGATGCAGGTCACGAGGATGAACCGCGGTTCAACCTGACTCTGCTGCAGATGCTGCGCCAGGATTTCGAACTCGACATTCCGGAACCGGCCGGGCCATTGCCGGTCGATGAATCCGGGATCGACGTTCCGCGCATCTGGACCATGGTTCGCCGGGCCGTGCGCGACATGCCGGGCTTCGAAGTGGTCGAGGATGTGGTGCTGGGCGCCTTCTCCTTCGCCAAATACCTGATGTGGAAAGATCTGGTTGACCGCGCGGACGCCTTGAAGCGCAATCCGGTGGTGCGGCACCTGCTGGAAACGCCACGGGACGCCTTTGCCGGCCAAGGGGAGCCGCCCCACCCGTCAAAGCTTGACGAGCTTGTCGCACCGGAAGAGCTGTTCACGCCACTCGCCGCCGACTCCTCCCAGCTGGCGGCGGTTGTCGGCTCGGCGCAGGGGTGTAACTTCGTGCTGGATGGCCCGCCGGGTACCGGCAAGTCGCAAACCATCGCCAACATGATCGCCCACAATCTGGCGCTCGGCCGGACCGTGCTGTTCGTCGCGGAGAAGCGGGCGGCTCTGGACGTGGTCCATCGCCGGCTGGTCGCCCATGGCCTGGGGCCGTTCTGTCTTGAGCTGCACAGCAACAAGGCATCCAAGCAGGATGTGCTGCGCCAGCTCGACGCCGCATGGACTATGGCCGAGGAGCCGCCGACCGAGCTGTGGAGCCGCCGCGCAGCCGAACTTAGGACCAGTCGTGACCGGCTGAACGACTTCGTCCGGGCGCTGCACCGGCGGCATGCCAACGGCCTCACCCTCTATGGCGCCGTCGGACGTGTTGCCTGGGACGGCGCCGGCGCCGCGTTGCGCCTGACATGGCCAAGAGGGGTGGAGCACGCCGAAGCCGATCTGGAAAGCCTGCGCGACACCGCCCGCAAGCTGGATCTGCACCGCGCGACCGCATCGTCGGAGAACCGGGTGGCCTTCGGGCATGTTGGGCGGACCGAATGGTCGAACGCTTGGCAGGCCGAGCTGCTGGCCGCCGCTGCCACGCTGGCCGCTGCCGCCAAGACGTTGGAATTTGCCCGCGCGCGGCTCGCCGACGGGCTCGGCACCGCCGTGGGCGGAGACCGGCGCGGTCTGGCCGCCGCCGCGGCCCTGGCCCGCGCTCTGGAAGAGGTTGGGGAACTGAACCTGGGCTTCGCCTTCACGCCCGATGCGGCCAGGATGATCGAGCAGGGCACCCGGGTGCTGCCGTTGCTCGGCGCATATCGGACGGAGGCCGCGCTGCTCTCCCGCCCAATGGACCCTGAGCGGGTCTAAGCCTTGCCCTTGGCGGAACTCGATGCCGAATGGGCTGCGGCGGGCGAGGCGATCTGGCCGCTGTCGGCGTTGCGGAAGAAGGCGGTGGCGAAGCGGCTCGACCCCGGCGGGGCGGCGGACCCGGAGACGGACCTGCCCCGGCTGCGCCGGTTGCAGGAAATCCTGGCCGAGATCGACGGTCTGCCCCAGGCGCAGGCGCTTCCGGGCTGGCAGGGAGTCGCCACCGATCCGGATCGGCTGGACCGCAAGCTGAAGGCTGCCGGAACATTGCGGGCTGCACTCGGCGGGGTGGCGCAAAGCCCCGATCAGCTGATCGCCCTGCGGACGTCGCTCAAGCGGCTCTGCACCGAGGCCGGTGACCTCCTGGCCTCCGACGGAGCGGTCGGGCAGGCGATGCGGCAGTATCTCGACAGCCATGCCACCTTCCTGGGCGCCAAGGACGCATTCGAACGCATCGCCGGTGCGCCGGAACCGGTAGACGGCCCCGAGCTGTTGGCGGAGTGTCAGACCATCACCGCGGCGATGGCGGCGCGGCCGACGCAGCTGAATGCCTGGACGGCGTGGCAGCGCGCGCGGCAGGCCGCGGTGCAGCAGGGATTGGACGGGCTGGCGGCGGCGGTGGAGGATGGCACCGTCCCACCCGGCCGTGCGGCGGAGGCCTTCGATATCGCCTACGCCCGCTGGTGGGCGGACTGGGCGATCGACATCGAATCGCTGGTGCGTGACTTTAACGTCACGGAACACACGGATACTATCGGCCGCTTCCGCGCCATGGATCACGAGTTCGGTGAACTGACGCAACTCTATATCCGTGCACGGATTGCCGGCGGCATCCCGGCCAAGGATTCAAAGTCGCCGCCCGCCGGCTTCGGCACGCTGGCGCATCAGCTGAAACTGCAAAAGCGCCACAAGCCGGTTCGCCAGCTGGTGGCGGAAATGGGTCCGGCACTGACCACGCTGACCCCCTGCCTGCTGATGAGTCCGCTGTCGGTGGCACAGTTCCTGCCGCCGGAGATGCCGCCGTTCGATCTGGTCATCTTTGACGAAGCGTCGCAGATCACGCCGTGGGACGCGGTGGGCGCCATCGCCCGCGGCCGGCAACTGGTGGTCGCCGGCGATCCCAAGCAGATGCCGCCGACCAGCTTCTTCGATCGCGGAGCCGGTGCGGACGATGACGACAGCGAGATCGAAGCCGATCAGGAAAGCATTCTGGAGGAGTGTCTGGGCGCCCGGCTGCCGCAACGCCGCCTGACCCGGCATTACCGCAGCCGGCATGAGAGCCTGATCGCCTTTTCCAACCACCGTTACTATGACGGCGACCTGATCACCTTCCCCGCCCCGGTGACACGGGAGACGATGGTCAGCCTGCGCCAGGTTCCCGGCGCCTGGTCGCGTGGCAAGAACCGCAACAACCAGACCGAGGCCGAGGCGGTGGTGACGGAGGTTCTGCGGCGCCTTCTCGACCCCGCCTTCGTTGATGAACGGGGCAACCGTCTGACACTTGCCGTCATCACGCTGAATTCGGAGCAGCAGAAGCTGATCGAGGATCTGCTGGACCGTGCCCAGCGGCGCTACCCCGAACTGGAGCCCTATTTTGCCGAGGATGCGCCTGAGCCCGTCGTGGTCAAGAATCTGGAAACGGTCCAGGGCGACGAGCGCGACGTGATCCTTCTGGGCATCGCCTATGGGCCGGAAACGCCCGATGCCCCAACGATGCCGATGAATTTTGGGCCACTGAACCGCGACGGCGGCTGGCGGCGGCTCAATGTCGCCATCACGCGGGCGCGTCGGGAGATGGTCGTCTTCACCTCCTTCCCGCCCACTCTCATTGATCTCAACCGCACCAGTTCGTCAGCTCTGCGGGATCTGCGGCATTTCCTCGAGTATGCGGAGCGGGGAGCACGGACCTTGGGGGAGGCGGCCGGCGCGCCCGCCGGTTTGGTGGACTCCCATTTCGTGCAGGCGGTTGCGCTGGGATTGGGCGGGCGCGGCTGGACGGTCGTTCCGCAGGTCGGCGTGTCCCGCTTCCGCATTGACCTCGGCGTGGTGCACCCCGACCGTCCGGAGGATTATCTGATCGGCATCGAATGCGACGGTGCGTCCTACCACGGTGCCGCAACGGCGCGGGACCGCGACAAGGTGCGCGAGGCGGTGCTGAGGGGATTGGGCTGGTCCCTGGCGCGCGTATGGTCGACGGAGTGGTGGATCGATCCGGAGGGGGCGCTGGACAGGCTTGACGCCGCGCTGAAGGAGGCCTTGGAACGGTCACGTGCCGAAGCGGTCGCCGCGCCGGTGACGGCGGCGGCGCCGGATGTGGTGCTCGATCTGGGGGCAGACGGAGAGGATGGCTCCGACGAGGCCGAGCCCCCGATGGAAACCGAGGACGACCAGGACGCCTATGGCGGGGAGTATCGGCGGACGGACTTCGGCGCCATCGCCGGCATCGATCCGGATCGGTTCCAGGAGAACGACTATTCCGCAATTCTCAAGGAGATGGTTTTGCAGGTCGTTGCTGCGGAGGCGCCGATCCGCGACAGCCTGCTGGTCGAGCGCATCGCCCGCGCCCATGGATTCAAGCGCTCCGGCCGCTTGATCCGGGAGCGGATCATGGCGGTGGCGCGCGGTGTCGCCCATGTCGAGACCGAGCATACCGGCGCCAGCTTCGTCTGGCCGGACGCCATGGCGGTCGCGGCGTGGGGAATGGCCCGGTTTCCCAACACCGGTGCCGACGTGCGATCCATCGAGGATATCGCCCTGCCCGAGTTGTCGGCCGCCATTCGCGGCTGCATCGATGTCGACGATCCGCTGACGGGTGCGGCCCGACAGTTCGGCATCGGAAGGCTGAATTCAGCGGCCCGCGACCGGCTCAAGATGGCGAAGCCGGTCGCGGGGCATATCAGGGAGTAGGGGCTTGCGTCATGGCAAGTCAGTTCCGCAGCCTCTCCACCGCCGTTTGAACGGGAGCAGATTAAGATGCCGTGACGGAGCCTTATGGCACGTTCGGTAAAGGCCAAATCCTGCCCCCGCAACCAAAATCACTGAACGCCCCGGTTCGAAAGAGTCGGGGCGCTTGTGCGTTTGGGCTAGGGTGTTTGGGCTTGGAAATGCTGTGTACGGAACCGCCGCCGATGGAGCGTGGGGTATCACATCGGCGACGCCGCCATCGGTCGGGTAAGGCGCCTGCTCCACCCATAAAAAGCCCCGGCAGGACGGGTCCGGCCGGGGCGAAAAGGCAGTTGAGACGACGACGACTGCGGAAAGAAATGCGGTTAGGGCACGGCGGTCACGATGCGTGGCGCAGGGGGGCGGAACCGGGGGAGTTCGGCCGCTTCTGCTCCGTGGGCGCAGGGAAGGGCAGCACCGACGGGCGGCTGTCGGACACCCGCATGGCATCCGCAGGCTCCCGCCCGTTCAGCAGCCACTGATAGGCGGCGGCGATTGCGACCCGATCACGGCCGTCGGCGGACAGCACGCGCAGGCCGGCTGCCGTTTCCCCAGTCGTGCCGCTGCGGCGAACCGCATCGCACAGCGCATGGCCGAGCCGGAGATACGACACCAGAACCGCGCTGATCTTGGCCTGGACGACGACCGAGGCCAAAGCTCCCAGATGGGAGGACGGCAGGGGGGAAAAGCCGACCTCCCGCAGATCCAGGAACAGGCCACGCCCGTTGCTGCTGCCGGACAGCGCAGTGCGCAACGTCCCGAGCCACGCTGAAGGAGGAGTATCACGAAGGCCGCTGCAGGCGACGGCGTGGAGACCCCAGTCGGTGGCTGCGACGGTGATGTCCTTCATGCTCTTCCCCTTCGGTGAAGTCCGGGTTCCTCGTGCAGGTCGGCTCCCTTGAGTCCGCCGGCTGGGGGGCCGGATGACCGCGATGGAGCGTCCCTGTCGAAAGAGTATAGGGGAGATTCCTAACAATCAGTAACGGAAACTAGTTTCAGGATTGAAATCCGCATTCCGGTTTCAGCATCCGATGGGCCGTCCCTCCGCCGCGCATTGCAGCAGCAAAGCGGACGGGCGCCATTGCGGGCCGCCGATGTCGCGGTGGTAACGCTGGACCGCCTCGGCGATCCTGCCGACTCCCTCCTGGTTGGCCCAGAACAGCAGGCCACCGCGCCAGGACGGGAAGCCGTAGCCGTGCAGCCAGATGGCGTCGATGTCCACCGGGCGGGCGGCGATGCCCTCTTCCAGGATCTTGGCCGCCTCGTTCACCATCACGTAGAGGCAGCGTTCGCGGACCTCCTCGTCGCTGACGGCGCGCGGGGTGATGCCGCGGCGGCGGCGGTCCTCCTCGATCACCGCCGCCACCTCCGGATCAGGGAGCGGGGTGCGGCTGCCGGGTTCGTAGCGATAGACGCCGGCCGAGGTCTTCTGGCCGTATCGGCCGCGTTCCGCCAGCGTGTCGAGCCAGTTGGGCGCCTGCGCCTCCGGATCGCCCGCCTTGCGCCGCTCCTCGCGGATGCGCCAGCCGACGTCGATCCCGGCAAGGTCGGTCATCGAGAAATGGCCGAGCGGGAAACCGAACTCCGTCAGCACGCGGTCGACCTGCTCGGGGCTGGCCCCTTCCTCGACCAGCGCCATCGATTCCCGGCCACGCTGGTGCAGGATGCGGTTGCCGACGAAGCCGTAGCAGACGCCGACCGCCACGCCGACCTTGCCGATCTTGCGCGCCAGCCCCATCACTGTGGCCAGGACGCCGTCGGACGTCTTGGCCCCGCGTACCACCTCCAGCAGGCGCATGACGTTGGCCGGGCTGAAGAA
The DNA here is from genome assembly GCF_946480385.1 of uncultured Azospirillum sp. Next base: position 81,167 of record NZ_CAMLJP010000004.1, on the reverse strand, counting down.
ATGCATGCCCAGCACGTCCTGCGGCCGGCCGGTCACCGCGGCGATGGCGTCGACGTCCAGCGTCGAGGTGTTGGTGGCGAGGATCGCGCCCGGCTTGCAGGTCTCGTCCAGCTTGCGGAAGATGGTCTGCTTGACCTCCATGCTTTCGAACGCCGCCTCCACCACCAGATCGGCGTCGGCGAGGTCGGCATAGGACAGGGTGGGGTGGATCAGCGCCATGCGCTCCTCCACCTGCGCCGTGGTCAGCCGGCCTTTGCGGGCGGTGGCCTCGTAGTTGCGGCGGATGGCGGCGACGCCGCGGTCGAGCCCCTCCTGCGCGCTGTCGATCAGTACCGCCGGAATGCCGGCATTGGCGAAGCACATGGCGATGCCGCCGCCCATCGTGCCGGCGCCGATCACGCCGACCTTGCGGATGTCGCGCGTCGGCGTGTCGGCCGGCAGGCCGGGGACCTTCGCCACTTCGCGCTCTGCAAAGAACGCGTGGATCAGGCCGGCGCGCTGCGGCGACTCCATGCAGGCCAGGAACAGTTCCCGCTCGCGCGCCGTGCCCTCGGCGAAGGGCAGGGTGACGGCGGCTTCCACCGCATCGACGATGCGGTGCGGGGAGAACAGCTGCAGCTGGCGCTTGGCGAGTTCGGCCCGCTTCGCCGCGAACAGGGCGGGGTCGGTGCCGGCGATGCGGTCGGTGCGGGCGCTGACCGGCTGCGGGACGCCTCCCTCGGCCAGCAGCCGTTCGGCGGCGCGCAGGCCGGCTTCCAGCGGCGAGGTGCCGTCCTCCACCGCATCCACGAGGCCGAGCGTCAGCGCCTCTTCCGCGCCGACCGGATCGCCGGACAGGATCATGTCCAGCGCCTTGGCGGCTCCAACCAGCCGCGGCAGCCGCTGCGTGCCGCCGGCGCCCGGCAGCAGGCCCAGCTTCACCTCCGGCAGGCCGAGCTTGGCCGATTTCAGCGCGACGCGGACATGGCAGGCCAGCGCCACCTCCAGCCCGCCGCCCAGCGCCGTGCCATGGATGGCGGCGATCACCGGCTTGGTCGCGGCATCCAGGCGCGCCACCACCTCCGGAAGGGTCGGCGGGGCGGAGGGCTTGCCGAACTCCCGGATGTCTGCGCCGGCCATGAAGGTGCGGCCGGCGCAGACGATCAGCAGCGCCTCCGCCCCGTCGTCGGCCAGCCCGGCGTCGAGCGCGGCGACCAATCCGCTGCGCACGCCATGGCCGACGGCGTTGACCGGCGGGTAATCGACGGTGATGACGCCGATTCGGCCCCAAACTCCTCCAGTTGGGCGGGCATACTGGACAGGATTGGACGGAACCGCTTCAGTCTGGGCCGGCGACGGCATCGGCACTCTCCGGAAAGCCATGGATCCGGGCCGATCCGATCACCAAGAGCGTCGGAGATGATGGCCCGCGGATCGTCAGTCTAGCAGACGATCCAGGCGAATCAAGTTTTCGGAATATAGTTTCACTATACGAAATTTACTATCGGCGCTGCGGCATCGGGAACCAAGGGCACGGGCGAAGGTTGGCACTCGGGTCGAAGGTTACCGCTGGAGTTGGGGTTATGGATTTGACGGGGAGGGTCGCGCTGGTCACCGGTGCGGGATCGGGCATCGGCAAGGCGTCGGCGGTGCGCTTCGCCCAGGCCGGCGCCAGTGTCGGCGTGCTGAGCCACACCGCCGATGAGATCACCAAGGCCGCCGAGGAGATCAAGGCAGCCGGCGGCAAGGCGCTGGCCCTGACCGCGGATGTCGGCGACGATGCGGCGATGCGCCAAGCCATTGAGCGGCTGGTGGGGGAGTTCGGACGGCTCGACATCGTCTTCGCCAATGCCGGCATCAACGGCGTCTGGGCGCCCATCGACGAGCTGACGCCGGAAGAATGGGACCGCACCATCAACACCAACCTGCGCGGCGCCTATCTGACGCTGCACCATTCGGTTCCGCACCTGAAGAAGGCGGGCGGCGGATCGGTGATCGTCACCGCGTCGATCAACGGCACGCGGGTGTTCAGCAACACCGGCGCCACTGCCTATTCCTGCACCAAGGCGGCGCAGCTCGCCATGGTGAAGATGCTGGCGCTGGAACTGGCGCCGAGCCGCATCCGGGTCAACGCCATCTGCCCCGGCATCATCGATACGGAAATTCCCGACAACACCCGGAAGCGGAACCTTGAATCGGTACAGACCCCGATCGAATATCCGCAGGGCAAGGTGCCCCTGACCGGCGGCAAGTCCGGCGACAGCTTCGACGTGGCGGAGCTTGCGCTGTTCCTGGCGTCGGACCGGGCCAAGCACATCACCGGCACACCGGTCTGGATCGACGGGGCGGAATCCCTGATGGTCGGCTGACGATCCGCAATCACCAAAGGCGAAAAAGACCATGAGCTTGCAAGACAAGGTGCGGAACAACGAGGAACGCAGCCGCTACGAGCTGACGGTGGCGGACTCGACCGCGCTGGTCACCTACGACATGCGCGAGGGCAAGATCGCCCTGACCCACACCGAAGTGCCGGGCGAAATGTCGGGCCAGGGTGTGGGGTCGGCGCTGGCCAAAGGCGCGCTGGACGACATCCGGGCAAAGGGGCTGAAGGTACTGCCGATCTGCACCTTCATCGAGGCCTACATCAAGCGCCACCCGGAATACCAAGACCTCGTCGGCTAAGCAGGGTTTCCGGCCTCGTCGAGGAAGATCAGCCCGCCGTCCAGCAGGAAGAGGCAGATGCAGTCTTCCTCGCTGGTGCCCCGGGCGTGATGGTCGGTGTCGGCGACATACTGGGCGACATCCCCCAGCGCGTAGCTGCCATATTCGTCGCTGAACGCGCCCTGCAGGACCAGCAGCAGTTCGTCGGCGGTGTGGCGGTGGGCCGGGACCGGGGCGCCCGAAGCCATGCGAAGCAGGCAGATATTCGTCCCGGACAGGGTGCGTTCCCAGCCCGACAGCCAAACCCCCTTGGAGATTTCCCGCCACGATCCGTCGTCGGTCGGCGTGTCGATCGCCTCCGGCAGCCAGCTGCGCAGCGGTTCCGGCACCAGCCGGCCGCCTTTCGGGCCAATATTGGTCTGGTTGGCGGCGGCCAATTGGGACGGTTTCGCCTCTGCCGGCGCCTGGGCGGCGGCGAGCAGATCGTCCATTCGGTCGAGCAGGGCGTCCAGCCCGTCGTGATGGTCGCAGGGCAGTTCCTCGAACCAACTGCCGCACAAGGCCTCATAAGAGGCGACGCGCCGGCGGCAGTCGGGACAGTAGGCGAGGTGGGTCGCCACCAGCAGCGACTTGCCGGCCCGCTCCTGCCCGCTGGCATAGCCGATCAGAAGCTGGTCATCGGGATGGTGGAGCGGCAACGTCACGCCTTGTCCCCCAAGCTGCGTTTCAAATGGCCGAGCGCGAGGCGCAGCCGGGTCTTCACCGTGCCCAAGGGCAATTCGGTGTCCTCGGCGATCTCCTCGTGTGTCTGCTCGAGGAAATACGAACGGCGTAGCACTTCGGATTGGTTTGCCGCCAACGACCCGATCGCGTCCTGCAAATGCCGGCTGCTCTGGACCAGTTGGGCGGACTCCTCCGGCGTGGCGTGGGATTGCGGAGTCATCGCCGGATCCTTCGGGTCGGGGGCCGGGCGCATCTCCTTGCGCAGGCGGTCGATTCGCCGGTTGCGGGCGATGGTGAAGACCCAGGTGCCGACGGTGGCCTGGGCGGGATCGAAGCTGTCTGCCTTCAGCCAGACCGTCAGCATCACGTCCTGCACCAGCTCTTCCGCCGTGCTGCGGTCGGCGCCGAGCTTCAGGCAGTATTGCAGGATCTTCGGGGCGAAGTGGCGGAACAGAGTGGCAAAGGCCATGCGGTCGCGATCCTGCGCCACCGCACCGACCAGCATCCCGAGCCGGTCGGCATCCAGGTTCTGCGACGGCCGATCCTGATCCGACTGCCCTGGCAAGAGGGGTTCCCGCGAAAACGGCATGCAACCACCAGTCAGCATTCCACCGCCGGGCAGCTTACCCCGAACTCCTTAACGGAGCCCTTTGAAAATCGTCAGTCCTCCGACGATGACTTCAGCGGACCCATGGGATCGAGCGGCGAGACGGTGGGCGTCGTCTGCGGCAGCGGACGGAAGGCGGCCTGCTCCTCGGCTGGCAGCGGCGGACGGACACGGGATCGCCACAGGCCATAGATTGTGGCGCACAGCGCGCCGCCGCCGATGAAGGCGAACAGGCCGGTCGGCCCCGTGACGGTCATCAGGGCCGACGCCACCGGCGGCCCGATGATGGCGCCGACCGAGTTGGACAGGATCAGGCCGCCACTGGCCGACACCATGTCTTCGCGGCGCACATAGTCGTTGGTATGGGCGGCGCAGATCGGATAGATCGTGAAGGACAAGCCGCCGAACAGCGGCGCCACCAGCATCAGCGCCAGCTGCTGGTTCATTCCGGCGGCGGCGATCATGCAGACGCTCATCAGCGACAGCGCGGCCGTCAGGCCGATGATGACGCTGCGCCGGTCGAAGCGGTCTGACAGCCGGCCGAGCGGCCATTGCAGCGCCATGCCGCCCAGGATCAGCACCGACATGAACAGCGCCGTTCCCGACACCCCGAAGTCGGAGGCGGCGCCGAACACCGGGGCGAGGCCATAGATCGATCCGGTGATCGCCCCGCTGATGAAGACCCCAGCCACCCCAAGCGGCGAGCTTTGATAGAGCCGGCGGAGGCCAAAGGACGAGACGTCCGGCAACTGCGGCGGCGTGGTCCGCGTCAGCGCCACCGGCACCAGCGCCAGAGTCAGCAGGATCGACACGACCATGAACAGTCGGATGCCGGTCTCGTCATCCAGCCGCAGCAACTGCTGGCCGACGCCCGAGGCGCCGTACAGGGTCACCATGTAGGCCGACAGCAGCTGTCCGCGGCTTTCGTTGGTGGCGGTCCCGTTCAGCCAGCTTTCGATGCACATGTAGAGTCCGGCCATGCAGAACCCCTGCGTCAGGCGAAGCACCGCCCACAGGGAGGCATCGACGAACAGCGCATGCGACAGCGACGCGACCGAAACGACCGAGGCCAAAGCGGCGAAGGACCGGATATGGCCGACGCGGGTAATGATCCGGTGCGCATAGAGCGACCCCAGGGTCAGCCCGGCATAATAGGCGGCGGTGATCATCCCGACCGCGGTGGTCCCGGAATCGGTCGCCGCGAGGCGAAGGCCGATCAGGGTCGACAGGGCACCGTTCCCCAGCATCAGAAAGGCCACGCCCAGCAGAAGCGAGGCGACCGAACGCACAACCATAGGCATGCCGTATCTCCGCCGCCGTCAGCGAGTCATGGCCGGTAAGCCGGTCAGGTTCCGATGATGCATGGCGGGGACTCCGATCCTTTGTTGACGGGCGGCAGCTTGCACTGTCCGGGGTCCAACAGCCAAGCCATGGATTCGCTCCACCTCTGCAAACCAGCACTTCGGCGGTTGGGCCTTACCATTGGGTCAACCGAACCATTGACAGATCATACCGTACGGTAACATACCTTCCATCAGGTAATACCCGTTCCGCCGGCATCAGGGGAGACGCCACCATGTCCGACACAGCCCCACCCGTTCTTCTTGTCCGCGAAGGGGCCGTGTCCTGGATCCGGCTGAACCGGCCGGGCGTGCTGAACGCGCTGGACGAGCCGACCGCCGCCGCCTTCCTCGACGCCTGCCGCAGCGTGGCGGAAGAGGGCGGGACGGGGCCGACGCGGGTTCTGGTGATCGCCGGCAATGGGCGCGGCTTCATGGCCGGCGGCGATGTCGGCCGCTTCAACGACGATCCCGCCGCGGCTCCCGCCGTGGCCGGCGCCATCATCACCCATCTGCACGAGGCGCTGCGCGTTCTTGACCGGCTGGACGTGCCGGTGCTGGCCTCCGTCCATGGGCCGGTGGCGGGGGCGGGGATGAGCCTCGCCAGCGCCGCCGACCTCTGCATCGCCGCCGACGACGCCAAGTTCACCATGGCCTACGCCCGCATCGGCGCCACGCCGGACGGTTCGGGCAGCTTCCACCTGCCGCGCCTGGTCGGGCTGCGCCGCGCCATGGAGCTGGCGATGCTGTCCGATGTGATCGACGCGGCGGAGGCCCTGCGCATTGGGCTGGTCAACCGGGTGGTGCCCGCCGCCTCGCTGGCCGAGGAAACCGCCAAGCTGGCGGAGCGGCTCGCCGCCGGGCCGACCGTCGCCTATGCCGGCGTCCGCCACCTGATGCGCCAGTCCTTTGACCGCACGCTGGACCAGCAGCTGGACGCCGAACGCGACCGCTTCCTTGCCACCGCCGCCACCGCCGATTTTGCCGAGGGCGTCGGCGCCTTCATCGCCAAGCGCAAGCCGGACTTCACCGGCCGCTGAACCAACGCCCGCTGACCGTCTTTTCCGCCCGAGAAGTGGACCCGATCATGCAGAACGACATCGTCATCGTCGGCACCGCCCGCACCGCCATCGGCGGCTTCGGCGGCAGCCTGAAGGATGTGCCGCTGACCCGCCTCGCCACCGTGGCGGTCAAGGCGGCGCTGGAGCGCTCCGGCGCTGCGGCCGACGCCATCGGCCATGTGGTGATGGGCAACGTCATCCCGACCGAGACCAACGACGCCTATCTCAGCCGCGTCGCCGCCATCGATGCCGGCATTCCGATCGGCACCCCGGCCTTCAACGTCAACCGGCTGTGCGGCTCCGGCCTGCAGGCCATTGTGTCGGCGGCGCAGTCCATCGCGCTCGGCGATTGCGAGGTCGCCATCGGCGGCGGCGCGGAGTCGATGAGCCGCGGCCCCTATTTCGTGCCGAGCGCCCGCTGGGGCACCCGGCTGGGTGACGGGGCGCTGGTCGATTACATGAACGGCATCCTGCACGACCCGTGGCAGAAGATTCACATGGGTGTGACGGCGGAGAACGTCGCCGCCCGCTACGGCATCGACCGCGAGGCGCAGGACGCGCTGGCACTCGAAAGCCAGCGCCGCGCCGCCCACGCCATCGCCGAGGGCCGCTTTAAGGATCAGATCGTCCCGGTGGAGATCGCGTCCCGCAAGGGCACAATCGTCTTCGACACCGACGAGCATGTGCGCGGCGACGTCACCCCGGAAGGGCTGGCGAAGATGAAGCCGGTCTTCAAGAAGGACGGGTCGGTGACCGCCGGCAACGCCTCCGGCCTGAATGACGGCGCCGCCGCGGTGGTGCTGGCCGACGCCCGCCGTGCCGAGGCGCTGGGGCTGAAGCCGCTGGCCCGGCTCGTCGGTTACGCCCATGCCGGCGTCGAGCCCGATTACATGGGCATCGGCCCGATCCCGGCGACCCGTAAGGTGCTGGAACGGACCGGCCTGTCGGTCGCCGACCTCGACGTGATCGAATCCAACGAGGCTTTCGCCGCCCAGGCCTGCGCCGTGATCCGCGAACTGGATTTCGACCCGGCCAAGGTGAACCCCAACGGTTCGGGCATCTCGCTCGGCCATCCGGTGGGTGCGACCGGCGCCATCATCACGGTGAAGGCGATCCATGAACTGCACCGCACCGGCGGCCGCTATGCCCTGGTGACCATGTGCATCGGCGGCGGCCAGGGCATCGCCGCGATTTTCGAGCGGGTTTGAGGTCGAGCGGGTCCCCCTCTCCCCCCGGGGAGAGGGGACTCCCCTGCGCCGGGAAGATGTGTATCCCGATTTTTCATTGAACGATCAATCAAAATAAAATCGGCTTCCGTCTGCGGCCAATCGCGCAACAGTGCCGTCAAAATGCAGCTTTCGTGAACGCAGCTATCGACCGCGCCCCTCGTCTCGGGGCAATCTACGGCCCGATTGCCTTCACCCTGGTCTGTTGCGTTCCGGAAGCCTTGCCCATGACGATGATCCTGCCCACGCCCACCGGCTCGTCTTTGACGGGCGCTGCACCGGTGCGTCTGGCAGTCCGCGGCCTGCGCAAGGTGTTTGCCGACGATCCGCGCCCGGCGCTGGAGATGCTGCGCAGCGGCGCGACCAAGGCGGAGGTGCTGCAGCGGCTGAACGTGAATGTCGGCGTGGCCGAGGCCAGCTTCGACATCCGGGCCGGCGAGATCTTCGTCATCATGGGCCTGTCGGGATCGGGCAAATCGACCATCGTCCGGCTGCTGAACCGGCTGATCGAACCGTCGGAGGGGGAAATCCGGCTGGACGGCCGCGACCTGACCGGCCTGTCCTACTCCGAACTGGTCGAGGTGCTGCGGCGGGACATGAGCATGGTGTTCCAGTCCTTCGCCCTGCTGCCCAATCGCACCGCGCTGGAGAACGCCGCCTTCGGGCTGGAGGTCGCCGGGGTGAAGCGGGGGGAGCGGCGCAAGGCGGCGCTGGCGGCGCTGGAGCGGGTGGGGCTGGCCGACTATGCCGACCGCTTTCCGAACGAGCTGTCGGGCGGCATGCAGCAGCGGGTGGGGCTGGCCCGTGCGCTGGCCAAGAATCCGACGATCATGCTGATGGACGAGGCCTTCTCGGCGCTCGATCCGCTGATCCGCAGCGACATGCAGGACGAGCTACTGCGGCTGCAGCGCCAGGATGCCCGCACCATCGTCTTCATTTCCCACGATGCGGAGGAGGCGATGCGGATCGCCGACCGCATCGCGGTGATGGAGGACGGGCGGATCGCCCAGATCGGCACCCCGGCGGAGATCCTGCGCGCGCCGGCCGACGAGTATGTCCGCGCCTTCTTCCGCGGCGTCGATGCCTCGCGCGTGCTGCGCGCCCGCGACATCGCCCGGCCGCCCGACGACGGCCCGCCGCAGCCCGGTCTTGAGCCGGTGGCCGCCGACACGCCCATTCATGCGCTGCTCGGCCGGGCCGCCGCCGCGCCCGGTCCGCTGCCGGTCGTCGAGGCGGACGGCCGGCTCATCGGCGTGATCTCCCGCGCGGTGCTGCTGGAGGCGCTCGACCGTGGCGGGGATGCCGGCCGCGAGGTGCGCCATGGCTGACGCCCCGGTGATCGACATCGAATGGCTGAGCGAGACCATCGGCGGCGGCATCGCCCGCGGCTCCGAATGGCTGGTGAACACGATCCTCGACCATGGGCAGCCGGCGCTGAGCGTCATCGCCGCGGCGGTCGACGGGCTGGGCGAGACGCTGGACGGGCTGCTGCTGGGGGTGCCGCCCTGGCTGCTGGCGCTGGTGCTGGCGGCCATCGCCCTGTGGCGGGTCGGGCGTGGCTTCGCCCTGTTCACCCTGCTGGCGCTGGGCGGCATCTTCGTGATGGGGCTGTGGGAACCGACGGTCTCCACCCTCGGGCTGGTGCTGGCCTCCACCGCGCTCAGCCTGATCGGCGGGGTGCCGCTGGGCATCTGGATGGCGCGCAGCAAGCTCGCCGACGGGCTGGGCAAGACCCTGCTCGACCTGATGCAGACGATGCCGGCCTTCGTCTATCTGATCCCGGCGGTGCTGTTCTTCGGGCTGGGGCGGGTGCCGGGCATCATCGCCACCGTGGTCTTCGCCATGCCGCCGGCGGTGCGGCTGACCGCGCTCGGCATCCGGCAGGTTCCGGTGGAGCTGGTGGAGGCGGGCCGCGCCTTCGGCTGCCGCCAACACCAGCTTTTGTTCAAGATACAGCTTCCCAACGCCCTGCCGTCGATCATGGCCGGGGTGAACCAGACCATGATGATGGCGCTGTCGATGATCGTCGTCGCCTCGATGATCGGCGCCGGCGGCCTGGGCAATGTGGTGCTGCAGGGCATCCAGCGCCTGGACATCGGGCTTGGTGTGCAGAGCGGGCTGAGCGTGGTGTTCCTGGCCGTCGTGCTCGACCGCATCACCCAGAGTTTCGGCCGGGGTTTCGGCCGCCCGGCCGCCGCCGGACGGGCCAAGCGGCGCTGGTGGCGGCGGTGAGGTCGGCGGCGGTGAGGTCAGGCGTTCAGTTCGGAGTCGAGGTAGCCCAGCGCCACCGCGCGCGCGGCGCTGCCGTCGATGGCGCCGGTCAGGGCGAAGCGCAGCCACAGCCCGTCGATCATCGCGGCCAGCCCGACCGCCACCCGCTCGGCCCGCTCCGCCGGCAGCAGCGGGCGCAGGGCGTGCAGCAGGTTGGAATGCAGCCGGCGGGCGTTGATCCGCTGCAGCCGGCTCAGCGCCGGATTATGCGGCGCCTGTGCCCAGAAGCCCAGCCACGCCGCGACCACCCGCGGTTCGAACTGGTCGGGGGCGAAGTTGCAGTCGACGATCGCCTCCAGCCGGGCGCGCGGCGACTCGGCCGCCGCCAGCCGCTGGGTCGCGTCGTCGCGCAGCTGTTGCAGCATGCTGCGCATGGTGGCGGCCAGCAACTCGTCCTTGCCGCCGAAATAATGATGGATGATGCCGGGCGACACGCCGGCCCCGCGGCTGATCGTCTGCACCGTGGTGTCGGCCAGGCCGTGCTTGCCCATCGAGCTGATGGTCGCGTCGATCAACTGGCGGCGGCGGATCGGTTCCATTCCGACTTTGGGCATGGGGCTGGCGGTCTCCTGTCCTGGTCCGCCAAGGCCGTCCGCAACCGGGACCTTGGCTTGCGCCGCAACAAATGCGCCATTTTCGCCGCTCCGTCGATGACGAAAACGGCAATTTCCATGGACTGCAACGACAAGAATGAGGAGTTGAGCATATGAACGGATGGAAGGCGCCGGCCAAATGGATCGCCGGGGTGGGCATCGCGGCGGTGATGGCGCTGGGCGCCGGCGGGGCGCTGGCCGCCGATCCGGCCGCCTGCAAGACGGTGCGCTTCGGCGACGTCGGCTGGACCGACATCGCGGCGACGACGGCGCTCGCCTCCGTCACGTTGGACGCGCTGGGCTACAAGCCGACCACCACGATATCGTCGGTGCCGCTGGTCTACACCGGGCTGAAGACCAAGTCGCTGGACGTCTTCCTCGGCAACTGGATGCCGACGATGGAGCCCTTCATCAAGCCGGTGCTGGAGGACGGCTCGGTCGAGGTGACGCGCGTCAATCTGGAAGGCGCCAAATACACGCTCGCCGTGCCGAAATACGCCGCCGAGGCCGGACTGAAGAGCTTCGCCGACATCGCGAAGTTCAAGGACAAGCTGGGCGGCAAGATCTATGGCATCGAGGCCGGCAACGACGGCAACCTCATCATCGACAAGATGCTGAAGGCCGACGCTTTCGGCCTGAAGGACTTCAAGCTGGTGGAATCCAGCGAGGCCGGCATGCTGGCCGAGGTGAAGCGCGCGACCCGCAACAAGGGCTGGGTGGTCTTCCTGGGCTGGGAACCGCACCCGATGAACAAGAGCTTCGAGCTGACCTATCTGGAGGGCGGCGACGACTGGTTCGGTCCGAACTTCGGCGGCGCCACCGTCAGCACCAACGTCCGCAAGGGCTACGCTGCCGAATGCCCGAACGTTGGCAAGCTGCTGTCCAACCTGTCCTTCACGCTGGACATGGAAAACGCCGTGATGGGCGACATCATGAACGCCAACAAGAAGCCGGAGGCCGCCGCCAAGGCCTGGTTGAAGAAGAACCCCGACGTGATGAAGAGCTGGCTCGACGGCGTCACCACCCTCGACGGCAAGGACGGGCTGGCGGCCGTGCAGGCCAAGCTGGGCGTGGCCGGCAAGTCCTGATCCGACGGCGGGCAGGGCGGTGCCGGACGGGGCGACCCGACGCCCCGTCCGCTCTGCTCCTTTTTCTCTTGAAGCATTATCCCTTTGCCCCCGAACATTGCTCTGCTAAGGCCCATTAGGTCCTGAATGCGGAGCGTTCGTGGCGGCTCGCCCATCACCCTTTGCCCGATCCCTGCCCCTGTCCCGGCGGCCTGTCCGGGCAACCTGCGCGCGTGATGACGCTGCGGGGTGCGAATGAGGATTCGGTCGCGCATCGCCATGGTCGGCGGCGTGCCGGTGGCGGTCGCCGCGGTGATCGCGGTCGCCGGCGGGCTGCTGCTGGCCCGCAGCGAACGGGTCTATGAATCGGCGGTGCTCGCCGGCTCCGTCTATCGCGATGTTTTGGCGGCGACGGCGGCCCGCATCGACTATCTCCAGGTGGCGCCGGCCGACCGCGCCGGCCGTGCCGACCGTTTCGAAACGCTGTCGCGATCCGCGGCGTCGGAACTGCGGCAGTTGGACGAGGCCGGATCGGCCAGGACCCACCGGTCGGAGGTGGAGCGCGCAACGGGTGTGCTGGCGCGCTATGTCGACCAGATGCGCAGCTTCATCCAGGTGACCGCGGCGAACGATGCCGCCGTGGCCGACATGGGGCTCCACTCCGCCACCCTGATGGCATTGACCGACCGTGCCCGCGAACGGCAGCATGCCGCCAATGTCGACTCCCTGGGATCGCTGACCGAAGCCGACAAGCGCCTGCGCGACAGCCGCGAGGTGGTCGACGACGCCCACGAACTGCGCGAGGCGATGCTGGACCTCCAGCGCGCCGAGGCTCAGCATGTCGCGGCGCTCGGCTTCGGCAGTGGCCTGCATGGCAGTGGACAGCCCCTGACGGCCGGCGATTTCCGCATTGCCACCGACCGGCTGACCGCGACCGCCGAACGGCTGCAGGCGGTGCTGGGGCGGACGGATCCGCTGGTCGACCGCTATCCGGCGAAGCAGGCCGCTGCCCGCTATGCGGCCACGGTCGCCGGCCTGCAGGGCGCCGTCGCGGACCTGCGTGCAGCCGATGCCGAGCGCGACGCAGCGCTGAGCCGGTTCGAGGCGGCGGCACAGGCGGCGGCGGGAGGCTTGGATGACGGAGTTGATGCCGGACATCCTGCCAGTTTGGGCGAGCGGATGTTGGGAGAACAGGTTCTCCGCACGCTGCCGGTGGTGCGGGCGCTGGTCCTGACCGGGACGCTCGGCCGTCAGCCCGACGTGACCTACCTGTCCTCTCTGCTGCCGACGCTGCGCCCGGCGCTCGACGGGTTGTATCGGGCGCAGGCCCGCACCGCCGAGGCCCAGCGGGCACTGGAGTCGGCCCAGCGTGCCGGCGCGGAGGCGGCGGCTGCCATCGAGGCGCTGACCGCCCGGATCCTGATGGTGAAGTCCACCGGCTACACCGCGATCCAGGACGAGGTTGTCCAACTGATCGCCTATGCCATCCAGGCCAACGACACCGAGCAGGAGACGCAGAACGTCGCCGTCGTCGCCCTGCGCCTCGGCCGGCGGGCGGCCGACGCGGTGGCCGTGCGCGACGCGGAGGAGGCCGACCGCATCGTCGCCGATGCCGGCACCCTGCTGGCGACGGTGCGCGAGCTTCCCATGTCGCCGCTGCTGCAGGACGAGGTGCTGGCGGCCATCCGAAACTGGCGTGACAGCCTGCGCCGAACGGCGGACGGGTTGCGCCACCTGAACCAGCTGCTGATCGCCATGGACCGCGACGCCGGCGCCCTGGTCGAGACCGCCCGGCAACTGGACGAAACCTTCCGCGAGGAAGCCGCGCGCATCGGCGAGCTGCTGAGCCGCATCCTGGTCATCGGTGCGACCATCGGCCTGCTGCTGGCCGCCGGTGCCGCGGCGGTGGTGGCGCGGTCGATCAGCCGGCCGGTTCTGCGCCTGCAGCGGCAGATGACCCGGCTGGCCGAGGACCCGCTGGCCGGTCCGATCGACGGCACCCGCCGCCAGGACGAATTCGGCGCCATGGCGCGCGCCGCCGCCTTCTTCATCCGCGAGATCGGCCTGCGCGAACAGGCGGCCCGCCATGCGAAGGACCGCGCCGACCGCGCCCTGGAGGAACTGCGCCGGACCCAGGCCGACCTGATCCAGGCGGAGAAGATGGCGTCGCTGGGCGGGTTGGTCGCGGGGGTGGCGCACGAGATCAACACGCCGCTCGGCAATGCCCTGATGGGGGCGACCCATCTCCAGGACCGTCTGACGGAGATCGGGCAACTGGCCGGCGCGGGAAATCTGCGCCGAAGCGAGTTCGCCGAATTCCAGGAGACATCGGAAGAGCTGGCCCGGCTGATGGTGCTGAACCTGCGGCAGGCCGGCGAACTGGTGCAGAGCTTCAAGCAGGTGGCGGCCGATCAGACCAGCGGCGAAGAGCGGCAATTCCTGCTGAAGCCTTATCTGGAGGATCTGGCGACCAGCCTCAGCCCGTCCTGGCGCCGGGCGGGTCACAGCCTGCGGGTGGAATGCCCCGAAGACATCGAGATCGACGGCTATCCCGGCGTTCTGGCGCAGATCCTGACCAACCTCGTAATGAACTCCATCACCCACGCCTACCGGGAGGGGCAGCAGGGCCGTCTGCTGATCCGGGTCGATGCACCGGAACCGGACATGGTGGATCTGGTCTACACCGACGACGGCCGGGGGATTGCCCAGCCCGATCTGCCACGGGTGTTCGATCCATTTTTTACCACCAGACGCGGAAGCGGAAGCACCGGTCTCGGGCTCCACATTGTGTACAACCTCGTGGTGAACCGTTTGGGTGGCAGGATTGCCGTCGACAGTCCTCCCGGCAGCGGCGTGCGCTTCACCATTCGCTTTCCACGGCGATTTGCTACTGATAACATACCGTTGGCGCCCGCAATACCATCCCCGCAGGAGCAGTGAATGCCTTTGCCGCTGAAGACGTGGATGCGAAGTCTTGCGAGGGGGGCTGCTGTTCTGATCGGGCTTGCCGGGCTGTCGGGTCCCGCGCTGGCCGACAAGTCGCTGGTCTACTGCACGGAAGGAAACCCGCAGGGCTTCAATGCGCAGGTGTCGACCTCGGGCACGACCGTGAACGCTACGACGCCGCTGTTCAACAATCTGGTCGAATTCGGTCCGGCAGGGCAGATCATGAATTCCGGTCTGGCCGAATCCTACAGGATTTCGGACGACGGGCTGGTCTACGAATTCCATCTGCGCCGGAATGTCGCTTTCCATTCCAACGAGCTGTTCACGCCGAGCCGGCCGCTCAATGCCGATGACGTGCTGTTCACCATCAACCGTCAATGGCGACCAGACCATCCCTATCACACCGTCGGAACGGCGAATTACGAGTATTTCAGAGGCATGGGGCTGCCGGATCTGCTGAAATCGGTGGAGAAGCTGGACGACCACACGGTCCGCATCACACTGACCCATTCGGAGGCTCCCTTCCTGGCCGATCTGGCCATGCCGTTCCTGTCGATCCAGTCCGCCGAATACGCCGATGTCCTGATGAAGGCTGGAAAGCAGGATCTGTTCGACGAGAGGCCGATCGGCACGGGGCCGTTCCGGCTGGTGTCCTACCACAAGGATGTGGCGATCCGTTACAAGGCCTTCGACGGCTATTGGCGGGGACGCCAGCCGCTGGACAACCTGATCTATTCGATCACGCCGAACATCGCGGTGCGCCTGAACAAGCTGCGGTCCGGCGAATGCCATGTGATGATCTTCCCCAACCCGGCCGAGCTGGGCGCGATAGAAAAAGATCCGAATCTCGTGATCGAGCAGCAGGACGGCCGCAACGTCGCCTATATGGCGTTCAACACCAGCAAGCCGCCGCTGAACGATGTGCGGGTTAGGCGCGCCATCACCATGGCGATCGACAAGCGCACCCTGGTCGATGCGGTCTATCAGAATGGCGGGACCCCGGCGAAGAACCCGATCCCGCCCGGCATGTGGTCTTACGACGACGGCATCGAGGACTATCCGTTCGACCCGGCGGCGGCCCGCCGCCTGCTGGCCGAGGCGGGATATCCCGAAGGCTTCTCGCTCGATCTCTGGTACACGCCGGTCACCCGCCCCTATCTGCCCAACGGCAAGCGCGCCGCCGAGATGATCCGCGAGAATCTGGAGCGCGTCGGGATCAAGGTCACTTTGTATACGGACAGCTGGAGCAACTATCGCCGTCAGGTCACGCAGGGCGATCCCGACATGGTGATTTACGGCTGGACCGGCGACAACGGCGATCCGGACAATTTCCTCTATTTCCTGCTGAGCTGCGGTGCCGTCCGTCCGGGGGGCGCCAACCTCGCAAGATGGTGCAATCCGGATTTCGAAGACAGGATCACGAAGGCCAAGGTCACCACCGACGTCGACCGCCGCACCGCCTATTACAAGGAAGCGCAGCGAATCTTTCATGAGGAAGCCCCGTGGTTTCCCATCGCGAATTCCATCATTGCCGTCGCCCATCGCAAGGAGGTGAAGAACTACACCAACAACATCTTCAATCAGGATTTCTCCGGCGTAGACATCGAGCCCCAGTGAGCGACAGGCTTATGCAAACTTTAACTGGGCAGGTCCCGACCGTGGACGCGTCTCCCGATGACCTGATGTTCGAGGATGAAGACCCCGGCGCGGTGCCGGAACGGCAGTCGGCGGCTGCTGTCCCCTGGCCGATCCTGGTGGTGGACGACGACGAGCAGGTGCACGCGATGACCCGCGTGCTGCTGAAGGATTTCGAGTTCGAAGGCCGGCGCTTCGCCATCGTCAGCGCCTTCTCGGCGGCGGAGGCGCAGGAGATCCTCGCCCAACGGTCGGATCTGCCCGTGGCGCTGCTCGACGTGGTGATGGAGACGCAGGATGCCGGGCTGCATCTGGTCCATTACATCCGGCGCGACCTGGGCAACCGCCACATCCGCATCATCCTGCGCACCGGCCAGCCCGGACAGGCGCCGGAGCGCGAGGCCATCGTCGCCTACGACATCAACGACTATAAGAGCAAGGCGGAACTGACCGCCCAGAAGCTGTTCACCAGCCTGGTCGGTGCGGTGCGCAGTTGGCGCGATCTCGTCACCATCGAGTCGCTGAACCAGTCGCTGGAACGCCGCGTCGCCGAACGCACGGCTGAGCTGGAACGGCAGACCGCGCTCGCCGACGAACAGCGCCGTTTCATCGAAAACCTCGTCGAAATGATGCCGAGCCCGGTCTGGTACAGGGACAGCGCCGGCCGCTACGCCCTGTGCAACCGTGCATTCCGCGAGCTGTTTCCGAATGCCGCCGACGGCATCGAATGGTCAGCCGGCCACCGCACGGCGTCCGAATCGGTGCCGGCCGGAACGGGTGCCTTCTCATTCGAGTCGAGTGTGGAGGGGCCGGACGGGCGGACGCGGGAACTGCTGGTGGTGAAGCGACCGCTGACCGCCCCCGACGGAATGGAGACCGGGGTGATCGGCATCGCCACCGACATCACCGAGCGCCGGCGGATGGAGCATGAACTGCACCGCCTCGCCACCACCGATCCGCTGAGCGGCGCCCACAACCGCCGGCAAATCCTGGACCTGCTGGACCGGATCGTGACCGGGAGGGGCACCGGGACTACCTGTCTCGTCATGCTCGACATCGACCATTTCAAGCGCATCAACGATGAGTTGGGCCATGCCGCCGGCGACGTCGCCATCCGCAGGGTGGTCGAGGAAATCCGCCGCCAATTGCGCGGCAGCGACCAGATCGGCCGCATCGGCGGGGAGGAGTTCGCCATCCTGCTGCCCGGGACCACCCGCACCGGCGGTGCGGTGATCGCGGAGCGGCTGCGCGTCGGACTGGCGGCGCTGGCGATCGAGCTTCCCGATGGCCGAAGCTTCCAGCTGACCGGAAGCTTCGGTCTGACGGAGGTGTCGCCATTGGAGGACACGGTCGAAAGCGTGCTGGGCCGGGCCGATCAGGCGCTCTACCGGGCCAAGGCGCTCGGGCGGAACCGGATCGAATTGGCCTGAGTGCCGGGCATTGGCCTGCGACATTTTGCACGATGACGGCTTGACCGCCGCCGCGGCAACGGGTATGCAGATCCCATGAACACGACCGACACCATGCGAATGCGAATTACCGGCCCGGCGCTCTGAAGCGTCGGAGAGTTGCCGCGTTCGTGTTCACTGGTTGTGTGGAGTGTGTGGCGTGTCGCTGCACCCTGTGGTCTCCGGAGCCGTCAATCCGGTTCATGAAAAGTCCTATCGTCTGACTGCTGCTGCGGCGTCGAACAACGGCGTCCGTCTCGGCGAGCGAATGTGTGGCTCGGCGCGAATTATTCACCCGGTCCGCTGAGGCGGTCCGGGGCACGCCCGTCCTACCCAAAAATTCGTTCGTCGAGGATTTTCGCGATGTTCACCGCGCATGCCGATGCCGCGCGCACCCTCTCCGTCTGTACGCCCGTTTGCAATTCCGATTTTGAAGAGCGCCCTGTTGAAAACCGCTTGCCGGCCTGGCTGCCGCTGTCGGCGGTGAGCGACGCCGCCCGGCGGCTGTCCGGCCAGATCGTCCGTACGCCGCTGCTGCATGCGTCCACGCTCGACCGCGATCTGTGGCTGAAGGCGGAGGTGTTCCAGGCCACCGGCGCCTTCAAGGAACGCGGTGCGCTGAACCGCCTGCTGCGGCTGACGGCGCCGGAGCGGGCAGGCGGGGTGGTGGCGATGTCGGCTGGCAATCACGCGCAGGGGGTGGCGCTGCACGCCGCCCGGCTGGGGGTGAAGGCAACCATCGTGATGCCGGAGACGGCCCCCCGCTGCAAGGTGGAGCGCACCGCGGACCTGGGTGCCGAGGTGGTGCTGCACGGCGCCAATGTGGGCGAGGCGAAGGGCAAGGCGCTGGAACTGGCGGCTGAGCGGCGGCTGACCTTCCTCCACCCCTATGACGATCCCGACGTGATCGCCGGGCAGGGGACGGTCGGGCTGGAGATCCTGGCCGATCGCCCCGATGTCGACACGGTGGTGGTGCCGGTCGGCGGCGGCGGGCTTCTGGCCGGCGTGGCCGCCGCGGTGAAGGCACAGAACCCGTGGGTGCGGGTGATCGGTGTGCGCCTCGCCCGCCGCGGCGGCCCGACGCTGGCCGACGGCATCAACGTCCATGCACTGGGCAAGCTGCCCCAGGCCATCGTCGATACGCTGGTCGACCGGGTGGTCGAGGTGGAGGAGGCGGAGATCGCCGCCGCGATGCGCGCCCTGCACCGGTCTTTCGGCGTGGTGGCGGAAGGGGCCGGCGCCGCCGGAGTCGCCGCGGTGCTGGGCGGCCGGCTCGGGCGGACCGGACGGACGGTAGTGGTGCTGTCCGGGCGCAATGTGGACGGCGACACGCTGGCGCGGACGTTGGCGGCGTGACTTTCGACTATCTTTTGATCGCTGCGGTCTCTTGCCCCTCCCTAACCCTCCCCCGCTCTCGGCCGGCCGAAGGCCGGTCCGATCGCGGGAGAGGGAATTGCCGCCGATTCGACGCGTGCTCCCTCTCCCGCAAAGCGGGGGAGGGTTGGGGAGGGGGCAAAGCAGCCGGCACCAAAGGACCACCCCACCCGCCGCTCTCCCCCGCAAATCGCATAGCTCACCTCTTCGCCCAAGCGAAGTATGGATAGGTCAGCAGAAATGACCTATATTGGCGTTCGCGTGTAAACACACAGGCGACGCCAAGGGGTAGCTGGCATGACGAACAATTCCGCCTCGACCATTTCGTCATCCCCTGCATCGGTCACTTACGAGCGTCCGCATGCGGCGCACAGTCTCTTTGACAATTTGCAAGGTCAACTGTTCGGCGTTGTGATGACGTCGTTCGGGATTGCCATTCTCCATGCCGCCGGGCTGGTCACTGGACAGGCGGCGGGGTTGGCCTTCGTGATCTCCTACGCGACGGGCGTGGATTTCGGACCGCTGTTCTTCCTGGTCAATCTGCCCTTCTATTTTCTCGCGCTGGCCCGAATCGGCGTCGGCTTCACCGTCCGGTCGCTGGTCGCGGTGACCGGCATCGCCCTGCTGTCCGGGCTGCTGCCGAGCATGATGAGCTTCAGCGCCATCAACCCTTATGTGGCGGCGGTGCTGGCCGGCTTCTGCGTCGGGATCGGCGTCATCGCGCTGTTCCGCCACGGCGCCAGTGGCGGCGGTGTCGGCATCCTCGCCTATTACCTGCAGGAGAAGACCGGGTTCCGCGCCGGCTGGCTGCAGGCGCTGTTCGATCTGGCGGTGTTCTCGGCTGCCGCCTTCGTGCTGGAATTGCCGGCGCTGCTGGCGTCGATCCTGGGTGCGGCGGTGCTGAACGCCTTCGTCGCCTTCAACCACCGCGCCGACTGGTACGTTGCCCGCTAAACAGAATAAGGCCCGGTAATTCCGGTGGGGCCGCCCTATTCGCGGCCCAGCACCCGGTCGACCACTGCATCGGCCCATTCGCGCGAGCGGAAGCTCGCCTTGGCCTCCACCGGGTCATAGACGCGCTCGACCCAATCCCAGAAGGCGATTGGGCGCTTCTGGTTGTAGGCGGCGTAGAGTTCGAAGAAATAATCGAGGATGCCGGTCTTCGCCTGTTTGAAGTGGCCGTATTTCCAGGACAGCTGCTTCATCGCCTGGTCGAGCGGCTGGCCTTCATGGGCGAACAGGTACAGCGTCGCCATGAAGCCGGCGCGGTCGGCGCCCGACTTGCAGTGCATCAGCGCCGGATAGGTCATGGTCTTGAACAGCTCGTGCGCCTTCAGAAGGGTTTCCTTCTTCGGCATGTCGCGGGAGTTCACCGGAAAATCGACCAGTTCCAGCCCATGGGCGCGGCAGGCCTCTGCCTCCAGGATGTAGGAGGCGCAGTCGCGCGAGCCGCGCAGGTTCAGGATCGTCTTCACCCCGTTGCGCTTCGCCATCGCGATGTGCGACGGCGAGGGCTGGCTCGCCCGGTACATGTTGGGGGAGACGCGGTAGGTGTTGGAATAGATCAGCCGGAAGCAGGCATGGTCGATGAACACGCTTTCCAGATGGCCGAGCGCCCGCTGCCAAGGCGTCGCCATGCGGCTGCGGCTGCGCTTGATCGCATCGGCCAGCGCGGTGGTGGTGACCGCCCGCAGGGTGCTTTTCTTCGCCAACTCAAACCTTCCGATTCTGACGGAACGCCAACATAGGCATGCCGGGCGTTCCGTCAAGAACCGCCATCACATCAAAGCGTCAGGCGACCCTGTCCTGCAGCCTCACATACATGCCGTACTGCGCCGCCAGCGTCAGCACGATTTCCATGTAAAGATTGATCAGGCCGTTGGCGTAGAAGGCCGGGCAGCCGGTGTAATGGCGCTCCCCCGCCGTCGCGGTCGGTTCGATCAGGTCGGTGTTCAGGACGATCAGGTCCTTGTCCGGATCATAGAGGAAGGCCGACTGGTCGGTGCGCAGCGGGTGGATGGCCTGATGGTCGTCGGCCTCGATCCTGCCCGCCGCCATGAACTGGCACAGCATGCCCAGGCTGCCCATGGCGAGCGGCAGAACCTGTTTCAGGCTGCGACGGGCCAGATCGTCATAGGCGGCGGCCTCCAGCCCCGGACGCAACAGCGGCGCCGCCTCCACCAGATTCCAGCAGACATGCAGGGCGGTGTGGCTGCCGGTCTTGGTGATCGACAGCATGTCGTAGCCGGACGGGCCGTGGAGGACCGACTTCTGCAATTCGCGTCCCAGCACATAGCCGGCGGCGGCCATGTCGGTGATGGTGCCCTCCGTCCGGCAGCGGTCCTCCTCCACCATCACCTTGATCGCCCAATCCTTGATGATGGCGTCCAGCAGATGGCAGACGGAATCGCGCAGGAAGCCGACCATGCGGTCGGGATCGGCGGCGGCCATGCCGTCGGGATCGGCGAAGTCCAGCCCGTGCGGCGAGTCCGGCGGGGTCGACAGCAGCAGATGCCCGGACTCGTCCAGCGGCATGCGGGCGATGATGTGCTCCCGCAAATCGACATAGAGGAACCCCAACAGCGTGTTGATCGCGACCTTCTCGAAATCCTCCTTGCGGGTGTCGGCATGGGCCGGGCAGTGACCGGCCAACTGCAGCAACTCCTCGCTGAGCAGATACGCCGGCTCCTCGGCGATCCGATGCAGGATCGGCGCTAGATTGATCCGGGTCATCCCGGCCTCCTCATGCGCGCCGGCATAGGTCAGGGCGAAGTCGTTGGTGCGGGCCATCGGGCTCAGCCCTCCTGCAGGCGGTCGTAGACACCGTAGTCGAGCGCCAGCCCGGCGACGATGTCGAGATACAGCTTGATGAGGTTGGTGGTGTAGAAGGCCGGGCAGCCGGTGTAATAGCGCTCGCCCGGCTTGGCGAAGGTGACGATGGGATCGGCGTTCAGCCGGATCAGCCCGTTGGCGTCCAGAATGAAGGCCTTCTGGTCTTTGGGCAGTCGGTGTACGGCCAAGCCGTCGGCCGGCTCGATCCCGCTTTCCTCCATGTAATGGACCAGCATGCCCAGGCTGGACATCGACAGCGGCACGATCTGCTTCAGGCTGCGGTGGACAAGGTCGTCGTAGAAGGCAGTATCGCGCCCCGGCACCAGCAGCGGCGCGGCCTCCACCATCGCCCAGCAGATGTGGATGGCGGTGTGGCTGCCGGTCTTGGTGATCGACAGCATGTCGTAGCCGGCGCGCTGGTAGAGCGGCGAATGCTCCAGCACCGTGCGCAGGACGAAGGTCGCCGCCGCCTCCAGCGAGATCTCGCCGGAGCCTTGGGAGCGGAAATACTCCTCTTCCCGCACCAGATCGACGGCCCAGCCGGTGATCAGCCCGTCCAGCAGGTGGCAGGTGGCGTCGCGCAGGACGGAACAGAAGACGTCCGGCTCCGCCGCCGCCATGGCGGCGCGGTCGGCCGGGTCCAGCCCGTGCGGCGAACGCGGCGGGATCGGCAGCATCGGCCGGCCGTCCGCATCGAAGGGCAGCTTTTCCGCGATATGGTCGCGTAGCCGGTTGAACAGCAGGGCCAGCAGGCTGTTGACCGCGACCTTGTCGGCGTCGTCCTGGGGAATGGGGGGCGCACCTTCCGCCGCGCCCTCCGCCTTGCCGGCATGGAACGGGCATTGCCCGGCGCCCTTGCGGAAGTCGTCGCTGAACAGGAAGTTCGGGTCGGACTGGATGCGCTGCAGGATATGGGCGATCGACACCCGGCCCAGCCCCGCCTCGCCATGGGCGGTGTTGAAGGTCTGGGCGAAGTCGTTGGAACGGGTGGTCAGGGTGTCGGACATGCGTGCGGCCTTCGGCGCGGATGTAGAGCGGACGGGTTACCCTAAAGGCAACTGCCGACCGTGCGCAACGGAGTGTCGCCCCAGGGCTCTATAATGTCCCGGCCGCTGCGTTATTTTGCCACGATCCTTCCCTCGACCGCGGGCGCAACCGTTTTCTTGGATTCGACGTAGGTCATCACGATGGTCGCCAGCAACACCGCGCCCGAGGCATCGACGATCACTTTGGCGCGCGGGAAGGCGGCATAGCCGTCGCCGCCCTTCAGCATGTAATCGTTGGTGGCGACGCGGTAGGTCGCCTGCGGGTCCAGCGGCTTGCCGCCCACCATGACCGAGGTCACCCGCCGCCCGGCCGGCGCCTTGGGATCGTAGGTCATGGTCAGGCCGGAAACCTGCGGGAAGCGGCCGGCCTTCTCCTCCACCTTGCTGACGCCGTGTTCGAGGGTGGAGATCAGATCCTGTCCCGACATCTCCACCAGCACGCCGACATTGCCGAAGGGCAGCTCGGCGAAGATGTCCTTGCGGGTCAGTTTGGATCCGGCGGGATGCAGCGCGTCGGCGCGGATGCCGCCGCCGTTGGTGATGGCGACGTCGGCCTTCAGCGCATCGCGCAGGGCGTCGGCGATCAGGTTGCCCATGCTGGATTCGCGGCTGCGCACCACGTCCTTGCGGCTGTCCAGTTCGGTCGACGTGGTGCCGATCACCACGGCCAGATCGCTGTCGAGCCGCTTGGTATAGCCGTCCACCACCGCCTCCACCGTCGGGTCTGGGGCGACGCCGGCGGTGGTGACGAAGCGCCATTCGGTCGGCACGGTGGTGGTCGCCGTCCCCTTAGCGGCCTCTTTGGTCACGACATCCAGCTTCACGACACCGAGATACTGCGCATCGTGCCCGGCCTTCAGGATCAGGGTGGAGCCCTCGTAGAAGCTGATCGGGTCGTGGTCGTGGCCGCCCAGGATCAGGTCGATGCCCTTGACTTTGGCGGCCAACTCACGGTCCTCCGCAATGGTCAGGTGGGTCAGCGCCACGACGACCGCGGCCCCATTCGCCCGCAGATCCTTTACCGTTGCCGCCGCCGTCTCCAGGACCGGAGAGAAGCTCAGGCTCGGCCCGGCGCTGGACAGGCGGGCGGTGTCGGGGGTGATCAGGCCGATGAAGCCGACGGTGATGCCGTCAATGGTCCGGGTCCAACTCGGCACCGTGCCGGCGAAGGCGGAGCCGTCGGCCGACCGCACATTGCTGCCGATCCAGGGGAACTTCGATTCGGCCATGCGCTGTTTCAGTGTGTCGGGGCCGAAGTCGAATTCATGGTTGCCGAAGGTCACCGCATCGACGCCGATGGCGTTGAACAGCGCGATCATCTGCGCGCCCCGCGTCGTGCCCGACAGCAGCGACGGCGACAGGAAATCGCCGCCGACCGTGGTGATCGCATCGGGAGCCACCGCGCGTTCTCGCTTCAGCAGGGTCATCAGCGGGCCGAAGCCGCCCTGTCCCTTCACCGGCGCGATTTCGTACACGTCATTGACATGCAGGAAGGTCAGCGTGCCGTTTTGTGCCCCATTCTGTGCTAGGGCGGGCAGGGCGGCACCCAGGATGACGGCGAACAGCGGCGCGGCGATCAGGCGGAAACGGAACGGCATGGAGAGCGGACCTTCGATGTCATGCCTGCGTATTCTAGAGCAGCTTTGCCCTGCCACGCATAGCGGCTTTGCGGCGCGGAGCATGCGGTCGGGCGCGGCTGCGGCTTGAACTCCGCCTGCGACGGTCTCACAACTTGATGACAAGATTGCCAACGACGCGAGCCGAGCAGACCCATGCGCATCCTGGTCGTTCAGAACAGCCGAACCGCTCCCATCGGTCTGGTGGGCGATGCGCTGACCGACAACGGCGCCACCCTCCACACCATCGCCGCCAACGAAGGCGAGGCGATCCCCGACAAGGACGGCTATGCCGGCCTTGTGGTGCTGGGCGGTCCCCAGGACGCCTGGAATGACGAGAAGGGGCCGCATTTCGGCCGGGTGATGGAGACGATCCGCGACTTCACCGATGCTGACCGGCCGGTGATGGGCATCTGCCTGGGGGCGCAACTGGCGGCCCGCGCCTATGGCGCCAAGGTCTACCGCCACACCACGCCGGAACTGGGCATACACCGCGTCACTCTGACCGACGGTGCGCAGGACGACCCGCTGCTGGGCGGCTTCGGTCCGGAACTGAACCTCGCCCAGTGGCATTACGACACCTTCGAATTTCCCGAGGGCGCGGTGCCGCTGGCCACCAGCGAGGCCTGCGATCGTCAGGCCTTCCGCCTCGGCCGTGCCACCTACGCCTTCCAGTTCCACCCCGAGGCGACCGGCGACATCCTGCGCGGCTGGGCGTCGCGCATCCGGGAGGAGGCGCGGGAAAGCAATGCCGAGATGCTGCACGGCCTGGAGGATTCCATCGCCACCCACCTGCCGGTGGCGGAGCGCTTCACCCGCGCGATGACCCGGCGCTGGCTGGATCTGGCTCGCTGACCGTTTCGGTGAAGCGGGCCAGCAGGTCGGGGGTGTCGACGTCGTAGAGGATGCCGGCGTCGTCGACCGGCACCTCGCACAGCCGGTCGGCATGCTGGCCGATCAGCCGCTTGGCACCGGCGTCGCCCGTCAGCGCCGCCATTTCTGTGAAGAAGGCGCGATCCCACAGCACCGGGTTGCCCTGCTTGCCGTGGGTGGTGGGGATGCAGATGGCGCGGCCCTCCACCGGGCTGTAGGCGGCGATCAGCCGGTCGATCACGGCGGACGCCACCCGCGGCATGTCGCCCAGGCACACCACCACCGCGTCGGATTCGCTGGGCACCGCCGCCAGACCGGCGCGCAGCGAGCTGCTCAGCCCCTCGGCGAAGGCGGGGTTGTGGACGAAGGTGACGGGCCGGTCGGCCAGCGCCCGCGCCACGCTTTCCCCCTGGTGGCCGGTGACGACGATGACGTTGGCGGCCTGCGAGGCGAGCGCCGTATCCACGGCGCGGGCGACCAGCGGCGCGCCGTTGACCTCGGCCAGCAGCTTGTTGGTGGGCCCCATGCGGCTGGAGCGGCCGGCGGCCAGCACCACGGCGGTGACGCGCGGCGCGCGCGGCGTTTCGGT
The DNA here is from genome assembly GCF_946480385.1 of uncultured Azospirillum sp. The sequence continues at coordinate 55,280 of NZ_CAMLJP010000004.1, read as the reverse complement.
CGACACTCCCGCCCGTGGCAGGGGGCGCGTCGGAATTTCGGCCAGCAGCCCGCCGACGCCCATCCGCATCACCTCGATCCGGCTCGGCGGAATGCCGGCGGCGATGCGCTGCAGCACCCAGTCGAAGCCGTTCAGCTTGGGCGAGCGCGCGCAACCCGGCAGCCCCAGCACCGGTTTGCCGTCGCGACGGGCCAGCAGCAGCAGGTTGCCGGGATCGACCGGCATGCCGAAATGCTCCACCACGCCGCCGGCCCGCTCGATGGCGGCCGGCAGTACGTCGCGCCGGTCGGTGATGGCCGACGCGCCGGCGATCAGCAGCAGGTCGGCCGCCGGCGCCTCTGCGATTTCAGCCGCCAGCGTCGCCTCGTCATGGTCGCAGCGCGACTCATGGATCAACGTGCCGCCTAGTGCCTCGACGCGTTCCCGCGTCACCGTGACGGTCTTGTCGAGCACGCTGTCCTTCACCCCCGGCAGCCGCGTCTGGATCAGCGCCACCGACAGCGGGCGATAGGGCAGGACGGCCAGCGGCGGCCACCCGTCGGCGGCGATGTGTTCCGCCTGCTCGACGGCGGCGGCGGGGGCGGCGAAGGGGATGATCTTGACGGTGGCCAGCATCTGGCCGGGTTCGACGGGAGCGAAATCGGGCAGGGTGGCGATGGTGACGCTCTCGTCGATTTCGTTGATGGCGTCGATGCGGGCAGGGTCGAGGCGCAGAAGCCCATGCGCTTCGGCGAACAGGTTGACCCGCCCGGTGAAGGCCGCGGCGATCTGGACGGAGCCGCCGGCCACGGATGCTGCGATGCGGGTGGCGGCGGCGTCCTCGGCGATGTCGCTGTCGGACAGCTTGGCGGCGATCACGTCCGAAATGCCGGCCTCGCGCAGGGCGGTGACGTCATCGGCCGAAAGCCGGCGGCCCTTCTTGAAGGCCAGCCCGTTCAGGCGCAGCGAATGGGCGAGGATCGCGCCCTCGGCATCGGAAAGGGGAAGCGGGCCGAAGAACATGGGGGCTCCGGATGGGCACGGTCGATGTATGCCCACGGATATGGCGAGCGGGCCGGAGCCGGGCAATGGGCGGAAGGTATGGGGTGGGGACTGCCGAATTTGGCTCCCCACCCTGATCCTCACCCCTCAGCAGGGATGGTTCTCGCCCCGCCGCACGCAGGTGATCTGCCCCATGATCGAGATCGCGATTTCCGCCGGGGTGACGGCGCCGATCGACAGCCCGACCGGGCCGCGGATGCACTTCACCTCGGCCTCGCTCAGCCCCTCGTCGCGCAGGCGGTCCAGGCGCAGGGCGTGGGTGCGCTTGCTGCCCAGCGCGCCGACATAGAAAGCGGGCGAGCGCAACGCCACCACCAGCGCCGGGTCGTCCAGCTTGGGGTCGTGCGTCAGGGTGACCACGGCGGTACGGGCGTCGGGCTTCAACTCTGCCAGCGCCTCGTCCGGCCACAGGTGGTTCAGCTTGACGCCGGGGAAACGTGCCTCGGTCGCGAAGGCGCCACGCGGGTCGATCACCGTCACGTCATAGCCGGTCAGGGCCGCCACCGGGGCCAGCGCCTGGGCGATGTGCACGGCGCCGACGATCAGCAGCCGCATCGCCGGATTGTGGACATGCACGAACAGGCGGAAGCCGTCCTCGTCCTGTGGATCGACCAGCAGGCCGGAGCGGTCCTGGCGGATGCGCCGGCGCACCTCGTCCAGCAGGTCCTGCTCCAGCCCGAAGCCGCCATGGACGGTGTCCTCGTAAACCAGGGTCTGGAGACCGGTGTTGAGATCGGTCACCAGCGCGGCCGGGATGGCGGCGGCCTTCGCCGCGAGCAGCCGGTCCAGAATATCGCGTTTCATTCCACGGCCTCGACATAGACCTGTACCTGCCCGCCGCAGGCCAGCCCGACTTCCCAGGCCATTTCGTTGGTGATGCCGAAGGACAGCAGGCGCGGTTCGCCGTCCTCCATCGACTTGGCGGCCTCGTGCGCCACGGCGCTTTCGATGCAGCCGCCGGACACGGACCCGGCCATCGACCCGCGGTCGTCGACCGCCATCTGGCTGCCGACCGGCCGCGGCGAGGAGCCCCAGGTCGACACGACGGTCGCCAGGGCCACCCTGCGGCCGGCGGCGCGCCATGCGGCAGCCTGCTCCACGATGTTGTCCGCCATCAGGGTGTCGTTCATCCCGCCGCCTCCTTCAACCAGCGGCGCAAGCCCGGGCTCCGACGCGGTCCGTCGGCCGACAGGACACCGGCCAGATCCGCGAGGCTGTTCAGGCTGTGGGCCGCAAGAAAATCGTCCACATGCGGCAGCAGCGCCCGGATGCCCGAGGATTTCGGCGCGAAGCCTTCCCAGCGCAACAAAGGATTCAGCCAGACGAGCCGCCGACAGCTTTTGTGCAACCGATCGGCCTCTGCCGCAAGCCCTTCCCCTGCATCCCTGTCCAGCCCGTCGGTAATGAGAAGCACGACCGCGCCCTGGCCCAGCACGCGGCGCGCCCATGTCCGGTTGAAGGCGTGCAGCGCGGTGCCGATCCGTGTGCCGCCCGACCAGTCGGCGACCGCCCCCGACACGGCGTCCAGCGCCACGTCCACGTCCTTGTGCCGCAGATGGCGGGTGATGTTGGTCAGCCGCGTGCCGAAGACGAAGCTGTACACCCGGTCGCGATCGTTGGTCACCGCATGCATGAAATGCAGCAGCATCCGCGAATAGCGGGTCATCGATCCGGAGATGTCGCACAGCACCACCAGCGGCGGCGGCCGGGTGCGGCGGCGCTTGTGGGCAAGATCCGACAGGTCGCCGCCGGTGCGTAGCATCCGCCGCAGCGTGGCGCGCGGATCGACGCGCGGTCCCATCGGGTCCGACCGGTAGCGGCGAGTGGTGACCTCGGCCAGCGGCAGGGCGAGGCGGGCGAGCAGGCGCTTGGCCTGCGCCATCTCCTCCCCCGTCATCTTTTCGAAATCCTTGTCCTGCAGCCGTTCGGCGGCGGACACGGTGAAGGAGGCGTCGACCTCGATCTCCGTCTTTTCCGGCTCCTCCTGTTCGGCGCCGCTGCCGTGCAGGGCCTCGGCAAGGCGCTGCGCCATCTCGGGCTGGTCGGGCGGCGCCTCCGTCCGCACCCTCGGCAGCATCAGCGACATCATCTTCTTCAGGATGTCGGGATTGCGCCAGAAGACGTGGAAGGCCTGGTCGAACAGCTCGCTCTGGTCGTGGCGGTTCACGAAAATGGCGTGCAGCGCCCAGTAGAAGTCGGTTCGGTTGGACAGGCCGACCGCCTCCACCGCCTCCACCGCCTGCAACACCTTGCCAGGGCCCACCGGCAGGCCGGCGGCGCGCAACGCGCGGGCAAAATGCATCAGGTTGAGGGTGAGGCGGCCGGCCGGTGCGTTGTCCGTCATGGCAGCCTCAGCGCGCGGTGGTGGCGGCCAGCTCGGTCTTGACCTGGGTCAGGATGCGCGCCGCCTCGCTGCCCTGGATGCGGGCGATGTCGTCCTGGTATTTCAGCAGCGTGCCCAGCGTGTCGTTGATGACGGAGGGTTCCAGTTCCAGCTGGTTCAGTTCCACCAGCGCCTGAGCCCAATCGAGAGTCTCCGCCACGCCCGGCGCCTTGTAGAGGTCCATGCTGCGCAAGTTCTGGACGAAGCCGACCACCTGGGCTGCCAGCCGCGCATCGGCCTGCGGCGCCTTGACCGACAGGATCTCCCGCTCCCGCGCAGCACTGGGGTAATCGACCCAATGGTAGAAGCAGCGCCGCTTCAGCGCGTCGTGGATCTCGCGGGTGCGGTTGGAGGTGAGGATGACGATGGGCGGCTCCGGCGCATGGACGGTGCCGAATTCCGGGATCGAGACCTGATAATCGGACAGGATCTCCAGCAGGTAGGCCTCGAACGGTTCGTCGGTGCGGTCCAGCTCGTCGATCAGCAGCACCGGCGGCCCGGCGAGGTCCGGCTCCAGAGCCTGCAGCAGAGGCCGCTTGACCAGAAAGCGTTCCGAAAACAGGTCGGAGGCCAGCGATTCGCGGTCCTGCCCGCCGGATGCCTCGGCCAGCCGGATTTCCATCATCTGGCGGGCATAGTTCCATTCATAGACGGCGGACGAGGCGTCCAGCCCCTCATAGCATTGCAGCCGCAGCAGTTTGCGGCCGAGCGTCGCCGACAGGACCTTGGCGATCTCCGTCTTGCCGACGCCGGCCTCGCCCTCGAGGAACAGCGGGCGCTTCAGCTTCAGCGCCAGGAACAGCGCAGTCGCCAGCGAGCGATCCGCGACGTAGGAACCGCGGGTGAGAAGCGCCAGCGTGTCATCGACGGAGGCGGGCAGGGGGGTGGTCATGGACGGCCTTGGAGATGGACAACGAATGCCCTCTCCCGCCCCGGGAGAGGGAGGGGACCCACCGAAGGTGGGGAGGGTGAGGGGTGAGGCAAGACTCCCGAACCGCATGGCTCCTTGGGTCACCCCTCACCCTTCCCAAGCTTTGCTTGGGCCCCTTCCCTCTCCCGGGGCGGGAGAGGGATTTAGATCACGCCGCCGCTTCGACCGCGCGTTTCGCCATCACGGTGACGAGGTGGGCGCGGTAGTCGGCGCTGGCGTGGATGTCGGCGTTCAGGCCGTCGGCGTCCACCGACAGGCCGTTCAGCGCGTCGGCCCGGAAATCGGCGGCGAGTGCCGCTTCGAACGCCTCGGCGCGGAAGACCGAGCCGGCGGCGCCGGTCACCGCCACCCGCACCTCGGCGCCGAACTTGGCGACGAAGACGCCGACGATGGCATAGCGGCTGGCCGGGTTGCGGAACTTGGCGTAGGCCGCCTTGTCCGGGCGCGAGAAGCGCACCGACTTCAGGATCTCGCCCGGCTCCAGCGCGGTTTCGAACATGCCGGTGAAGAAATCGTCGCCGGCGATGGTCCGGCGGTCGGTGGTGACCGTCGCCTTCAGAGCCACCACCGCCGACGGGTAGTCGGCCGACGGGTCGGCGTTGGCGATGGAGCCGCCCATCGTGCCCATGTTGCGGACCTGCCGGTCGCCGATGCCCTCGGCGAGGCTGGCCAGCGCCGGGATCACCCGCTTGACGAGGTCGGAATGGGCGACCTCGGCATGGCGGGTGAAGGCACCGATCTCCAGCCCGCCATCAGCCTCGCGGATGCCCTTCAGCTCCGGAATGGCGCCGAGGTCGATCAGGTCGGTCGGCCGGGCGAGGCGTTGCTTCAGCGTCGGCAGCAGGGTCTGGCCGCCGCCCAGCAGCTTGGCCTCTTCCGCCTGGATGGCGGTCGCCGCGTCGGCAAGCGTTGTCGGCCGTTGGTACGTGAACGCGTACATTCTCTAGCCTCCTTCTTCTTCGGCCGTCTTATTCCGCCGCCATGGCGGGGGTGGCGTCGCGGATGGTGCGCCAGACCTTCTCGGGCGTCGCCGGCATGTCCATGTGGGTGACGCCGTACTCCGACAGCGCGTCCACCACCGCGTTCATCACGGCGGCGGCGGCGCCGATGGTCCCGGCCTCGCCGCAGCCCTTCACGCCCAGCGGGTTGTGGGTGCAGGGCTGGTCCTCGTGATAGCGCACGGTGAAGGATGGGACATCGTCGGCCCGCGGCATGCAATAGTCCATGTAGGAGCCGGTGACGAGCTGCCCCGATTCCTCGTCATAGACGCAGTTCTCGTACAGCGCCTGCCCGATGCCCTGCACCAGGCCGCCATGCACCTGCCCCTCGACGATCAGCGGGTTGATGACGTTGCCGAAATCGTCCACCGCGGCGAAGCTGACGATGGTGGTAACGCCGGTGTCGGGGTCGATCTCCACTTCGCAGACATGGCAGCCGTTGGGATAGGTGAAGTTCTTGGGATCGTAGAAGGCCTGCTCATCCAGCCCCGGCTCCAGCTCGTCGAGCGGGAAGTTGTGCGGAACGTAGGCCTGCAGGGCGATGTCGCCGATGCCCAGGCTCTTGTCGGTGCCGGCGACGGTGAAGCGGCCGTCCTTCACCTCGATGTCGGTCTCGGCCGCCTCCAGCATGTGGGCGGCAATCTTCTTCGCCTTGCGCTCCACCTTGTCCATCGCCTTCACCAGGGCCGAGCCGCCGACCGCGAGGGAACGTGAGCCGTAGGTGCCCATGCCGAAGGGGATCTTGTTGGTGTCGCCGTGGACGATCTCGACATTCTCGATCGGGATGCCGAAGCGCTCCGCCACGATCTGGGCGAAGGTCGTCTCATGGCCCTGGCCGTGGCTGTGAGAACCGGTGAAGACCGTCACCGAACCGGTTGGATGGAAACGAACTTCCGCGCATTCATAAAGTCCTGCGCGAGCACCGAGCGCACCGGCGACATTGCTGGGCGCGATGCCGCAGGCTTCGATGTAGGTGGCGAAGCCGATGCCGCGCAGCTTGCCGCGCGCCTTGGATTCGGCGCGACGCTGCTGGAAGCCGGGGTAGTCGACCAGCGGCAGGGCGATGTCCAGGTTCTTGGCGAAGTCGCCGGTGTCGTATTGCAGGGCCACCGGCGTCTGGTAGGGCATCGCCTCCTTCGGCACGAAGTTGCGGCGGCGGATCTCGGTCTTGTCCATGCCCATCACGCCGGCGGCGACATCGACCAGCCGTTCGATCAGATAGCAGGCCTCCGGCCGGCCGGCGCCGCGATAGGCGTCGACAGGCGCGGTGTTGGTGAAGACCGCCTTCACCTCGGCATAGATCGCCGGGGTCTTGTACTGGCCGGCCAGCAGGGTGGCGTAGAGGTAGGTCGGGATCGACGGCGCGAAGGTCGACAGATAGGCGCCGAGATTGGCCAGGGTGGAGACGCGCAGCGCCAGGAAATTGCCATCGGCGTCCATCGCCAGCTCGGCATGGCTGACATGGTCGCGGCCATGGGCGTCGGTCAGGAAGCTTTCGGAACGGTCGGCGGTCCATTTCACCGGCCGGCCGACCTTGCGCGCCGCCCAGGTGACGACGGCCTCCTCGCCGTAATGGAAGATCTTCGATCCGAATCCGCCGCCGACGTCCGGCGCCACCACCCGCAGCTTGTGCTCCGGAATGCCCAGCACGAAGGCGCCCATCAGCAGGCGGGTGACGTGCGGGTTCTGGCTGGTGGTGGTCAGCGTGTATTCGCCGGTCGACTGGTCGTATTCGCCCATCGCCGCCCGCGGTTCCATCGCGTTCGGCACCAGACGCTGGTTGACCAGATCGATCTTGGCGACATGGGCGGCGTTGGCGAAGGCCGCATCCACCGCCGCTTGATCGCCCAGATGCCAGTCGTAGCAGACATTGTCCGGCGCATCGTCATGGACCAGCGGCGCGCCGCCGCCGATGGCGCGGGTGGAGGAGCCCACCGCCGGCAGTTCCTCGTAATCGACCACCACCATCTCGGCGGCGTCGCGCGCCTGCTCGCGGGTTTCGGCGATCACCACCGCCACCGCGTCGCCGACATAGCGCACGCGGTCGCGCGCCAGCGGGTAATGCGGCGGCTCCTTCATCGGCGAGCCGTCCTTGGAGTGGATCTGCCAGCCGCAGGGCAGGCTGCCGACCTTGTCGGCCTCCATGTCGGCCCCGGTCAGCACGGCGACCACGCCCGGCATCGCCGCCGCGTCGGCGAAGTCGATGCCCAGGATGCGGGCATGGGCATAGGGGGAGCGCACATGCACCGCATGGGTCATGTTCAGGCGCTTGAAATCGTCGGTGTAGTTGCCGCGGCCGGTCAGAAAGCGCTGGTCTTCGCGCCGGCGCACCGAGGCGCCGATGCCATTGGGGTTCGCCATCTCGTGTTTCCTCCCACAGGAACGCGTAAGATGCGGAAATGCCTGCTTCTTGGTGGGCTTATCGCCCTTATTCGGCCGCGATCGGCGCCGGTTGCGCGCCCGCCATCGCTTCGGCGCCCGCCTTCACCGCCTTGACGATGTTGTGATAGCCGGTGCAGCGGCAGATGTTGCCCTCCAGCCCCTCGCGGATTTCGGCCTCGGTCGGGTTCGGATTCTCGCGGACCAGATCGACCGCGCTCATCACCATGCCCGGCGTGCAGAAGCCGCACTGCAGGCCGTGATGCTCGCGGAAGGCGGCCTGCATCGGGTGCAGCGTTCCGTCGGCCGCCGCCAGCCCTTCGATCGTCGTCACCTCTGCCCCGTTGGCCTGGACGGCCAGCGTGGTGCAGGACTTCACCGACCGGCCGTCGACATGGACGACGCAGGCGCCGCACTGGCTGGTGTCGCAGCCGACATGGGTGCCCGTCAGGCCGAGATGCTCGCGCAGGAAGGCGACGAGCAGGGTTCGCTCCTCCACCTCGCGCGAGACCGTCTTGCCATTGACGGTCATCGATACGGTACAGGACATCGGTTTTCCTCCCGCTGGCTGAAGTCTGGCTTGCAGTCGTTTGGCGTGCAGTTGGGACTATTCACTGTCGTTCGACGCGCTGTGGGCCGGGGCGCGGTGGTGTCCGCTTCGGCCGGCGGTCTTCCGCCACAAGGATAGGGGGTGTCTGCCCGCGGAGGTCAAGGAGCCTGTGCATGCCTTGGCCGAAAGAATGGCATGTGAACGGTCAATATGTCGGATTGTACGTACTGGCGCGCAATTTTGTGGCGCGTTACAGTGGGTTGGGGCTGCCCATGGCTTATGGGTATGCAAACGAATCCGCCCGGCAACGATCCGGGTGCAGCAACGATAACGGGGAGAGCCGCTATGAATCGCCCATCCGTGAAGCGTCACCTTCTGGCCCTGTGCACGGCCGCCGGCCTTGGTGTCAGCCTTGGCCTGGCCGCCCTGCCGGCCAAGGCGGAGACCTTCATCACCGTTCTGACCGGCGGCACCAGCGGGGTCTATTATCCGCTCGGCGTGGCGCTGTCGAACGTGTACGGCAAGGCGCTGCCGGGGGCCAAGGTGACGGCGCAGGCGACCAAGGCGTCGGTGGAAAACCTGAACCTGCTGCAGGCCGGCCGTGGCGAGATCGGCTTCACGCTCGGTGACTCGCTGAGCGATGCCTGGAAGGGCAACGAGGAGGTCGGCTTCAAGCAGAAGCTGGACAAGCTGCGCACCGTCGCCGCCATCTACCCCAACTACATCCAGGTCGTCGCCAGCAAGGAGTCGGGTATCAAGACGCTGGCCGACCTGAAGGGTAAGCGGGTGTCGGTCGGCGCGCCAAAGTCGGGGACCGAGCTGAACGCGCGCGCGATCTTCAACGCCGCCGGTCTGGCCTACAAGGACTTCGCCAAGACCGAATATCTGCCCTTCGGCGAATCGGTTGACCTGATCAAGAACCGCCAGCTGGACGCGACGCTGATCTCCGCCGGTCTCGGCGTGGCGGCGATCAAGGATCTGTCGGCCTCCCAGGACATCACCATCGTCAGCATCCCGGCCGACGTGGTGCAGAAGGTCGGCGACGCCGCCTACATCACCGAGACGATCCCGGCAGGCACCTATCCCGGCCAGGACGCCGCGGTGCCGACCGCCGCGGTGCGCAACCTGCTGGTCAGCCATTCCGGCGTGTCGGACGACGCGGCCTATGCGATGACCAAGACGCTGTTCGAGAATCTGGACGCGCTGGCCGCCGCCCATGTCGCCGCCAAGCAGATCAAGCTCGACAAGACCGCCACCCAGTCGCCGGTGCCGTTCCACCCCGGCGCCGTGAAGTACTACAAGGAAAAGGGGCTGATGTAAGGGACGGGCGGACGGGCCGCGGGGAACGCAGACGTGAATACTCATAACAACGAGGCGGACGCACAAGCCCGCCAAGCGATCGACCGGGAGAACCCCGCCCATGTCGCGGCCTTCGAAGGCTTCGACGGGCGGGCGGTGTTTGCCATCGCCGTGGCCTTTTCGATCTTCCAGATCTGGACCGCCGCCTTCAATCCGCTGTCCACCACGGTGGTGCGGTCGGTCCATGTCGGTTTTCTGGTGCTGATGACCTTCACCCTGTTCGGCGCGCGGAAGACCTCCGCGCGCAAACGGGTGCCCTGGTACGACTGGCTGCTCGGCCTGACCGGCTTCGCCATCGGCCTCTATCATTTCGTCTTCGAAGGCGACCTGATCCTGCGGGCGGGCGATCCCAACAGCACCGACATCGTCGTCGGCGCCATCGCCGTCGCGCTGGTGTTCGAGGCGGCCCGCCGCATCATGGGGCTGGCTCTGCCGATCCTGTGCGGCGTGTTCATTCCCTATGCCCTGTTCGGGCGGGAACTGCCCTTCGGGCTGGCCCATCGCGGCTACGGCTTCGATCAGGTGATCGACACGCTGTTCCTGTCGACCGAGGGCATCTACGGCACGCCGACCTTCGTGTCGGCGACCTACATCTTCCTGTTCATCCTGTTCGGCGCCTTCCTGGAGCGCGCCGGGATGATCAAGCTGTTCAACGACGTCTCGCTTGGCCTCGTCGGTCATTCCAAGGGCGGGCCGGCGAAGGTGGCGGTCTTCTCCTCCGGCTTCATGGGGACGATCAACGGGTCGGGCGTCGCCAACGTGCTGACCACCGGCCAGTTCACCATCCCGCTGATGATGCGCTTCGGCTACCGCCCCGCCTTCGCCGGCGCGGTGGAGGCCACTGCCAGCATGGGCGGGCAGCTGATGCCGCCGGTGATGGGTGCCGCCGCCTTCATCATGGCGGAGACCATCGGCGTGCCCTACAGCGACGTCGCGCTGGCCGCCGCCATTCCCGCCATCCTCTATTTCGGCAGCGCCTTCTGGATGGTCCATCTGGAGGCCGGCAAGCGCAACCTGATCGGCCTGCCGCGCGAGGAGTGCCCGAGCGCGCTTCGGGCGCTGAAGGAAGGCTGGTACCTGATCCTGCCGCTGGCGGCGCTGGTCTATCTGCTGTTTTCCGGTTTCACGCCGCTGTTCGCCGGGGTGATCGGCATCGCCGCCACCGCCGCGCTGATCCTGGGGATGTCGGTCGTCTCGGCGGTCGGCCCGACGCTGCTGCGCGTCGGCTTCTGGGTCCTGCTGGGCCTGATCGCTGCCGTTCTGTGGCGGATGGGGCTGCGGACCGAGCATCTGGCCTTCGCGATCGTCGGTCTGCTGGTCGTGCCCTGCCTGCTGTTCCGTGGCGGGCGGGAGACGCTGGTGCTGGTGGTGAACGCGGTTGCCGACGGCGCGAAGAACGCCATCGGCGTCGGCGTCGCCTGCGCGCTGGTCGGCGTGCTGATCGGCATGATGACGCTGACCGGTCTCGCCTCCAGCTTCGCCACCACCATCGTCAACCTGTCGGGCGGCAGCCTGCTGGCGGCGCTGGTGCTGACGATGGTGACCTGCATCGTGCTGGGCACCGGGCTGCCGACCACCGCCAACTACATCATCACGGCGTCGATCGCAGCCCCGGCGCTGCTGACCATGGGCGTGCCGCTGATCGTCAGCCATATGTTCGTCTTCTATTTCGGCATCATGGCCGACCTGACCCCGCCGGTGGCGCTGGCGGCGCTGGCTGCCTCCTCCATCGCGCGGGTGGGGCACATGAAGATCGGCTTCATCGCCACCCGCATCGCCATGGCCGGCTATGTCGTGCCCTTCATGGCGGTCTACGACCCGGCGCTGGTGCTGCAGAGCGAAAGCTGGCTGGCAGTCGCCTACATCTTCCTCAAGGCCTGCGTCGCCATCGCCCTGTGGGGTGCGGCCACCATTGGCTTCTTCTGGACCAACCTGCCGATGATCGCCCGCGTCTATGCCGCGGCGACCGCCTTCCTGTTCGTGGTGGCCCTGCCGGTCACCGACGAGGTCGCCTTCGTCATGACCGGGCTGTTCCTGCTGTGGCAGCATCGCCGCCGCGGCGGCCTGGCCGCCGCCACGGCTTGATATATGGCCGGTCTCTGCCTGTTCGCCCTCGGCGGTGCGCTGCTGGCGTCGCTGCCGGGGACGCAGTTCACCCTGTCCTGGACACACTCGATCGAGAAGACCGAGTGGCGGGAGAGTTGGACGGTCGAAGCCGGCCGGCTGCGCCCGACGGAGGCCCGCATCCGCGGCACCGGCGCCGGGATGGAGCCCGGTCCCGATGCCCGGCTGACCGCCGACGGCTGGATGGTCTGGACTCCCGGCCTGCCGCTGCAAGACAGCGTCACGCTGGCGGCGTCGGGCTTCACCGGCGAGCACAGGCTGTGCGCCGGAGTGGACTGCCGGTCGCTGTCGGGCTGGACTGGGGTGAAGGATCGACCCGTGGCGATGCGGGCCTGTCCATAGGCGTTGCCCGCCCCCCGCCTACGAAAGTTCGTGCGGCTCGAGGCCCTTCCGGCTTGGCTTACGCTGCGTCAATCCGCATACTCCCGTTCCTTTCGTCAGCCTACCATCCGGACCGATGATCAATTCCCCCACGCACCAAAGCCGTTCATTCCTTCTTCCGGCCGTTCTCGGCGCGGCGCTCGCCGTCGGCGGCCTGCTGCTGGGCACGCACGGCGTCCAGGCGGCGGAGGTGGCGGCGGAGGTTGCCCATGGCGGCGTGCCGCATCTGGATGGACGGCTGCTGAGTGCCGCCTGGGTCGTGCCCTTCGCCGGGATCCTGCTGTCGATCGCGCTGTTCCCGCTGCTGGCGCCGATGGTCTGGCATCATCATTTCGGCAAGATCTCGGCCGTCTGGGCGCTGGCCTTCCTGGTGCCCTTCGCCGCGACCTTCGGGTTCGACCTCGCGACCTACGAACTGCTGCACACGGTCCTGCTGGAATACATCCCCTTCATCGTGCTGCTGACCGCGCTGTTCACGGTGGCGGGCGGCGTGCGGCTGACCGGCTCGCTGGTGGGGACGCCGGCGGCCAACACGGTCGGTCTGGCGCTGGGCACAGTGCTGGCGAGCCTGATGGGCACCACCGGTGCCTCCATGCTGCTGATCCGCCCGCTGCTGCGCGCCAACGAACACCGGCGCCACAAGGTCCACACCATCGTCTTCTTCATCTTCCTGGTGTCGAACGTCGGCGGGTCGCTGACCCCGCTGGGTGACCCGCCGCTGTTCCTCGGCTTCCTGAAGGGCGTCGATTTCTTCTGGCCGACGGTCCATCTGCTGGCGCCGATGTCCTTCCTGGCCGGTCTGCTGCTGGTGATCTATTTCGTGCTCGACCTCGTCCTGCACACCCGCGACCCCGGCAAGCACCCGCTGATCGAGGGCGTTCACGAGCGCGAACCGATCCGCATCGAGGGCAGCGTCAACCTGCTGCTGCTGGTCGCCATCGTCGGCGCGGTGCTGCTGAGCGGCGTCTGGCATCCCGGTGTGGGTGTCACGCTGTACCATGTGACGGTGCCGCTGGAGACCATCGTGTCGAACCTGCTGCTGCTGGGCATCACCGGCCTGTCGCTGACCCTGACCAGCAAGCAGAGCCGCCGTCTGAACGGTTTCAGCTGGGGCCCGATCCTGGAGGTGGCGAAGCTGTTCGCCGCCATCTTCCTGACCATCATCCCGGCCATCGCCATTTTGAAGGCCGGTACCGACGGCGCGCTGGGCGCCATCATTTCCGCGGTGAACGAGGGCGGGAAGCCCAACCCGGCCGCCTATTTCTGGGCGACCGGCATCCTGTCCAGCTTCCTCGACAACGCCCCGACCTACCTGATCTTCTTCAACACCGCCGGCGGCGAGGCGCAGCCGCTGATGACCGACCTGTCGCTGACGCTGACCGCCATTTCCGCCGGCGCGGTGTTCATGGGCGCCAACAGCTATATCGGCAACGCCCCCAACTTCATGGTCAAGGCAATCGCGGAGGAACGCGGCGTCGCCATGCCCAGCTTCTTCGGCTATATGGCCTGGTCCTTCGGCATCCTGGTGCCGCTGCTGGGCCTGACCACGCTGGTCTTCTTCCTGTGATGGTCCTTTTTCGGTAACAGCCAGACACGAAACGAATCGTTACCTCAGCCGTTAGTCCGCGATAGGGCCGCTTTTTCGCCTGCGAACCAGCAGGCGCGCGCGGCGTAACGGCTGGAGGGCGATGTGGTTTCGAAGGATCTCGGCGGGAACCTGGGTGCGGGATTGACGGTGGGGCGGCCGACGGCTGCGTCCCGCTGCATGCCAACGGGACGGGTCCCATCGGCCTGATCGGCCGGAGCCTGCGCCATGAGCACGCAGTCCAATCCCCGTCACCTGCACTCCCTGACCCCGCTGCGCGGCATCGCGGCCTTGTGGGTGGTGCTGTACCATTACAGCTTCCAGTATTTCCCCAACCTGCACCCGGACAGCTACACGCATCTGGTGCAGAAGGGCTATCTGGCCGTCGACCTGTTCTTCATGCTCAGCGGCTTCGTGCTGACCCATGTCTATCACGACACCTTCAGCCGGTCGGTCGGCGACAAATACTGGAGCTTCCTCAGGGCGCGCGTCGCCCGGCTCTATCCTCTGCATCTGGCGGTCCTGCTGCTGTTCGTGGCGACTGCGCTCGCCGTCCGCACGGTGGAGTACGCCGCCACCGGCAGCTTTCCGGCGATCCCGCTGAAAGGGGCGGAATCGGTCTGGGCACTTGTCGCCAACCTGTTCATGCTCCAGGGCCTCTATGCCAGCATGCTGAGCTGGAATTATCCGGCCTGGTCGATCAGCCTGGAGTTCATGGCCTATCTGGTCTTCCCCTTCGCGCTGCCCCTGGTCTGGCGAGCTGGCGGGCGGACGCAGGCGCTGATGGCGGCCGGTGCGCTGGCGATGCTCTGCCTGCTCGCCTGGGTGACACAGGACGATCTGAATCAGTGGGACGGGCCGCAGACCCTGCTGCGTTGCCTGCCGGAATTCCTGCTCGGCACGCTGCTCTACAGCGCCTTCCGCAGCGGGCTGGCCGCGTCGCTGCTGTCGAGCGACCTGACGATGGCCGGAATCGTTCTGGCGATCCTGCTGCTGCTGCACACCGGCGGTCCGGACCTGCTGGCGGTGCCGCTGTTCGCCCTGCTGATCCTGGCGGCGGTCGCCAACCGGGGCCGGGCCGCGGGCGCGTTGAATGTCCGGCCGCTGGTGTGGCTGGGCGACGTGTCCTATTCGCTCTACCTGATCCACGGCTTCGTCGAATATGCCACCACGAGGGTGCTGTGGCTGGGTCTCGGCATCTACGACCGCAAGGCGCTGCCCGGCGGCTGGTCGATGGCGCTGCTGGTGGCGATGGTGACGGCCTGCCTGCTGATGGCAGGCCCGGCCTATCGCCGGATCGAAGTGGGCGGCCGGCGCCTTCTGCGGGAAGGGCCGAGCTTCGGCCGGCTGACCTTGGCGGCGGCGGGACGGCGGGCCGACTGACGCGGTTCCGGCCAAAAAAAATGCGCCCGGGGCAGATGCCGCCGGGCGCAAAGGCACAGTACGAAAGAGGATCATCAGCAATTGATGATGCAATCGGGAGATCGATTGTGTCGCCACACTGTCATGGAGCGGGCAAGCGTCCCTTGACCGTGGTCAAGCTTGAGCGAAAGAGTAGGGTATCAATCCCCCAGCGCCGGCCTGGGAAGCGCGCCGTTCAACCCGTCGTCCTCCACCTCCTCGGTCTCCGGCCGGGGCACGCGGAACCACGCGGCATAGAGCGCCGGCAGGAAGAAGATCGTCAGCACGGTGGCGCCCGCCAGACCGCCCATGATGGCGACCGCCATCGGTCCCCAGAAGACGCTCTGCGTCAGCGGGATCATGGCGAGGATCGCGGCGGCGGCGGTCAGCGCGATGGGGCGGGCGCGGCGGACGGTCGCCTCGACGATGCTGTCCCAGCGTGAGCGGCCGCTCCGGATGTCCTGTTCGATCTGGTCGACCAGGATGACCGAGTTGCGCATGATGATGCCGGCCAGCGCAATGACACCAAGCATCGCGACGAAGCCGAAGGGCAGGTTGAACAGCAGAAGCGAGGCGGTGACGCCGATCAGCCCCAAGGGCGCCGTCAGCAACACCATGAACACGCGCGAGAAGCTCTGCAATTGCAGCATCAGCGTGGTGACCATGATCAGCAGCATGACCGGCATCATGGCGTTGATCGAATCCTGGCCCTTGGCACTTTCCTCGATGGCGCCGCCCATGGTGATGGCGTAGCCGTCGGGCAGGGTGGCGCGCAGCGCGTTCAACTGCGCGTTCAGCTGGGTGCTGACAACCGGGGCTTGCAGGCCGCCGGTGACGTCGCCCTTGACCGTCATCGTCGTCTCGCGCGCCCGGCGCCACAGAACCGGCTCCTCAAGCTCGTAGCGGACGCTGGCGACCTGACTCAGCGGGACCGTGGTGCCGCGGCCGGTGCGGATGTTCAGCTCGCCCAGGCGCGACAGATCCGCCCGCTCCTCCGGCGTGGTGCGCAGCAGGACGCCGATCAGCTCCGTGCCCTCGCGGTACTGGGTGACGGACATGCCGTTCAGCAGCAGTTGCAGGGCGTTGGACAAATCCTGCTTCGACACGCCCAGCGCACGAGCCTTGGCGGTGTCCACCTCCAGCCGGACGCGTTTCGACAGCTCGTCCCAGTCCAGATGGACGTTGGCGGTGTTGGGGTGGGCGCGCATGGTGTCGCGCACCTGATAGGCGATCTTGCGGATGGTCGCCGGGTCCTCGCCGGTAACGCGGAACTGCACGGGATAGCCGACCGGCGGGCCGTTCTCCAGCCGGCTGATGCGGACGCGGGCGGCGGGGAAGTCGGATTCCAGCTTCGGTTCCAACCGCTGCATGAACTGCTCGCGCTCTTCCAGCCCCTTGGTCATCACCATGAACTGGGCGAAGTTGGCGGTCTCCAGCTGCTGGTCCAAGGGCAGGTAGAAGCGCGGCGAGCCGCCGCCGGTGTAGGCGACCCAGTAATCGACATCCGGGTCCTTGGCCAGCACCGCCTCCATCCGCTTCACCTCGGCGGCGGTCGCCTCGAAGGAGGAGCCTTCGGCGAGACGGATATCGATCAGCAGTTCCGGCCGGCTGGCCGAGGGGAAGAATTGCTGCTGGACATGGCCGAAGCCGACCAGCGCGGTGACGAAAGCCGCCACCGTCACACCGATGGTGACCCAGCGCGCCCGCACGCAGGCTTCGATCATCCCACGCAGGATGCGGTAGGCGCGGGTGTCGTAGATGTCCAGTTCATGCCCGTCCGGCACCACATGCTTGGGCTTGGGCAGCAGCAGCCAGCCGAGATAGGGGGTGAAGACCACCGCCACCACCCAGGACAGCAGCAGCGACAGCGCCACCACCCAGAAGATCGAGTTGGTGTATTCGCCGGCCGCCGACGCCGCGAACCCGACCGGCACGAAGCCGGCAGCGGTGACGATGGTGCCGCTTAGCATCGGGAAGGCGGTGGAGGTGTAGGCGAAGGCGCCGGCCTTCAGCCGGTCCCATCCCTGTTCCATCTTCACCACCATCATCTCCACCGCGATGATGGCGTCGTCCACCAGCAGGCCGAGCGCGATGATGAGGGCGCCCAGCGAGATGCGCTGCAGGTCGATATGGAGAAGCTGCATCGCCACCAGCGTCATTGCCAGCACCAGCGGCACCGCCAGCGCCACGACGATGCCGGTGCGCCAGCCCAGGCTGACGAGGCTGACCAGGATGACGATGCCCAGCGCTTCGGCCAGCGATTCCATGAACTCGCCGACCGAATGCTCGACCACCTTCGGCTGGTCGGCGACCTGCGCCACCTCCAGCCCGACCGGCAGCTCGGCCCGGACCTTCTCCATCGCGGCGTCGAGCTGCTCGCCCAGCTTCAGGACGTTGCCGCCCTTCGCCATCACCACGCCGATGCCGATGGCGTCGCGGCCGTTGTAGCGCAGGGTGTAACGCCGTGGCTCGACATAGCCACGCTTGACCTCCGCCACGTCGCCGATGGTCAGCAGCCGGCCGCCGCTCTCCACCGGAATGGCGCGCACCGCCGCCGCGGTATCGAGGCCGAGATCCAGCCGGACATAGACCCGCTGCGATCCGGTATCGACGTCGCCGGATGCGGCGATGGCGTTCTCGCGCTGGAGGGCCTGGATCACCGATTCCACCGGCAGGCCGAAGCTGGCGAGCCGCTGGCTGGAGATCTCGACATAGACGCGCTCCTCCTGCGGGGCGATCAGGTCGATCTTCTCGACGCCGGGCAGCTTCAGCAGGCGGGCGCGCGCCTGTTCGGCCACCTTCTTCAGCTGGGCCGGGGTGAAGTCGTCGCCCATGAAGGCGTAGATGGCGGAATAGACGTCGCCGAACTCGTCATTGAAGAAGGGGCCGACCACGCCGTCGGGCAGGGTATAGCGGATGTCGCCGATCTTCTTGCGCACCTGATACCACAGGTCCGGCACCATCTTTGGCGGGGTGTAGTCCTTCAGCTGGACGAAGACCACCGACTCGCCGGGCTTGGAATAGCTGCGGGCGACGTCGTAATAGGGCACCTCCTCCAGCTTTTTCTCGATGCGGTCGGTGACGAACTGCTCGACTTCGCGTGCGGTGGCGCCGGGCCATTGGGTGCGCACCACCATCACCTTGAAGGTGAAGGACGGATCCTCCGCCCGGCCCAGATTTTTGTAAGCGAGAGCGCCGGCCAGCACGCTGGCGAGCATCATGAACAGCACCAGCGTGCGGTGGGCCAGCGCCCAGGCCGACAGGTTCATCCGGGAGTGGTTCATCGCGCCGGCTCCGTCCAGACGCGGACCTTCTGGCCGGCGTCGAGCTTGTGGACCCCGGCGGTGACGACGCGCTCGCCGTCCTTCAGCCCGCCGCCGATCAGGGCGAGGTCGCCGGCATAGGCCGCGACGGTGACCGGGCGCAGTTCCAGCCGGTCGTCGGGCGCCGACAGCACCCAGACCGCCGGCGTCTGCTCGCGTTGGGTCAGCGCGCTGAGCGGCAGGCGGGCGACCGGGGCGCCATGGTCGGCGGCGGCGGTGACGGTCGCGGTCATGCCGAGCTGGACCGTCGGCGGTGGATCGGTCAGCGCGATCTTTGCCTGGAAGGTGCGGGTCGCGGCGTCGGCGCTGGGCGAAAGCTCGCGCAGGGTGCCAGCGATGCTCTGGTCCGGGTGCGACCACAGTTCGACCGACAGCTTCTGGCGGGGCAGGGCGCCGACGCTCTGTTCGGGGATATTCGCCACCGCCTCCAGCGCACCGAGCCGGGCGACGCGCAGGGCGGTCTGGCCGGCTGCCACCACCTGTCCCGGCTCGATCAGCGTCGCGGTGACGATGCCGGCCTCGTCCGCCACCAGCGTGGCGTATTGGGCGGAGTTGGTGAGGACCCGTAGCTGCGCCTCCTGCTCCCGCACCTTGGAGTCGGCCTTGTCCAGCGTGGTCTTGCGGCGGTCGTATTCCTGGCGGGTCGTCCATTCGCCCTGGCGCAGGGTGGCGTAGCGCTGGAAATCGCTGCGGGCGTTGGCGGCGTCGGCCTGGGCCGAGGCCAACTGCGCCTGGGCGGCGCGAATCTGCAATTGCAGGTCGGTCGGGTCCAGCCGGGCGAGCGGCATGCCGGGTTCGATGCGGGTCCCGACCTCCACCAGCCGGGCGGTCACCTTGCCGCCAACGCGGAAACCGACATCGGCCTCCACCCGTGGACGGATCACTGCCGGGTAGCGCACGCTGTCGACCAGCGGTTCCAGCGCGACGGTGGCGACGCGGACCGGCCGCACTTCCCCCTCCGCCGGCGTGGAGGCGGAGTGCGTTTCCTTGCAGCCGGCGAGCAGGCCCGCCACCGTCAGCAGCGCCGTTGTCGCCATCACGGCGGACACAAGCCGCCTTTCGCGGAATCGGGCCATACCACGTCTCCCCACTGGACTGGACTGTATCGTACTGCTACCGTCCTACTCCGGCACCCATCCCACGTCAAGAGTGAACGGTACAGTTCAGTGCAGTCATCGGAGCAAAAAGCGTCTCATCCGTCCGCATCCCATGATGCGAAGGCGGAACAGATCGTCGCCGCCGCGCGGGAGGTGTTTCTGGAGCTTGGCTATGCCGCCACGTCGATGGATCAGGTGGCGCAGCAGGCGCGGGTGTCCAAGACCACCCTCTACACCCGCTTTCCATCGAAGGAAGAGCTTTACACCGCGGTGATCTCTGCCGAATGCGAGCGGCGCGGCCTGCGCTTTGCGCCGGAGATGTTCGACGGACTGCCGTTGCGCGAGGTCCTGGTCCAGGTTGGCCGCCGCTTCACCGATCTGCTGTGGTCGGATGCGGCGATCCGTGTCCATCAGGCGGTGGTGGGGGAGGCGACGCGGATGCCGCTTGCCGCCCAGCTCTATTTCCAGGCGGGGCCGGAGCAGGGCATCGCCAATTTCGTCGCCTTGTTCACCCGGCTGGCCGAGCGCGGGGTGATCGCCACCGACGACCCCGCCTTCGTCGCCCGTCAGTTCCTGGCCGCCATGCAGGGCGGCGCCTATTGCCAGCTTGTGCTCGGCCTCTGCCCCGCACCGACGGAGGAGGAGCGCCACGCCTTCGTCGACAAGGCGGTGGACCTGTTCCTGCGCGGCCTCACCGCTTGAGCCGGCTCAGGCCAGCTTGAAATAGCGCATCACCAGCCCGCGCAATTCGTCCCGCACGCCGTGGTCGCCAAGGGCGGTCAGCCGTTCGTGCAGGCCGGCAGCGATCACAGTAAAGCGGGCGAGCACCACCGGGTCGAAATGCTTGCCGGCGCCATCGGCGAGGATGCCCATGGTGGTGGCGTAGGACATCGGCTCCTTGTAGGGGCGTCGGGAGGTGAGGGCGTCGAACACGTCGGCGACGGCGAAGATGCGGGCGGCAATCGGAATCGCCTCGCCCTTCAGCCCGCGCGGATAGCCCGACCCGTCGAACTTTTCATGATGGCCGCCGACCACGTCGGCCGCATCGGCCAGCCAGTCGGACGAGCCGACGATGTCCAGCCCATGGACGACATGGGTCTTCATCACCGCGAACTCCTCGGCATCCAGCTTGCCGGGTTTCAGCAGGATGCTGTCGGGAATGGCGATCTTGCCGACATCGTGCAGGAAGGCGCCCTTCACCAGTTGCCGGATCGCCGCATCCTCCAGCCCCAGCGCCTCGGCCAGCCGGATGGCCAGCACCGTCACCCGGTAATTATGGGCGTTGGTGTCGCTGTCGCGCTTGGCGATGGCGCTGCCCAGCGCGGTCAGCATGCCGATGTTGGCGTCGAGCAGACCGCGCGACAGCCGCAGGATGCCGCGGTTGTAGGCTCCGAAGATCGGCAGCAGCACGAGCGCCGTCCCCAGCACCGACAACGACGACACCGCGACCACCGTGGCGGTGTCCCGCAGGATCTCGTGCGACCGGCGGGCGGAGAGCTGGAAGACGCTTTCGAAATAGCCGAGCAGCCGGCCGTCGGAATCCAGCAGCGGCTCCATCGTCTGGATGAAGATGTGCCCGTCCAGCGTGAAGCGGTCGTAGATCGCATCGCCGTCGACGGGGAAACCGTGCCGGGTGGCGGACAGGCGCTGTTCCGCCCATTCCGCGCCAGGTGCGACATATTCGGCAGTCTTGTGCTGGTCCGGTGCATATAGCTCCGCGACGATGAAATGGCCGTCGCCATGGTTCAGGCGCAGTCCGTTGCGGCTGGCCATGAAGCGCTGGAGCGACGACTCCAAATCCGCATCGGCGGCGCCGGCCGCGAGCGAGGAGCGGGCTTCGGTCAGGAAAGCCGCCGATTCCTCCCGCGCCAGTTCGACGACCCGGCCGTCGGCGATCTCGACCTCGACCAGAAAGGCGATGCCGCCGACCGCCAGCGCCAGGAACAGGGCGGCGCCCGCCAACCGCAGCAGAACCGCACGGGCGGTGGGCAGCCGCATCGTCGCCACATCGGCATGGCGGCCGGACAGGGACCTGAAAAGCAGGCTGAGCCGCCGCCGCTCGCCCGTCGCCGTCATCGTGCTACCGATCACCTTGCTGCCGATCCGCGCGCTCATCGCCACACCCCGTTTGCGCCATGCCCACTTTGCAAGGCCGGCCGATCTAGACGATGCCAATGCCAAACGTCAATATTGCCAGCCGCAATGCCGGACGCCCGGTTCCATGGAAATGGTCAGCGGTCGCCAATGCCGACCCAGGTCACAGGATCCGGCGGGAAATGTTGAGACGGCGTTAAGTTTTGGCATGCACCGTGCCGCCGGCAGTTGTTCGATGCTTATGGAAGGAACTCTATCGTGATGTCCGCCTGCCCCTGTGGTTCGGGGTCCGACTTCGACCGCTGCTGCGGCCCGATCCTGGCCGGGCAGCCCGCCCCCTCGGCCGAAGCGCTGATGCGGTCGCGCTACACCGCCTTCGTCCGCCACGACATCGACCATATCGAACGCAGCTGCGCCCCGGAAACCCACTCGGCCTTCAGCCGGGCCGATGCCGAACGGGTGGCGCAGGAGTGCGAATGGGGTCCGCTGACCGTCATGAAGGCGGAGGAGACCGGCGACGACGGCATGGTCGAGTTCTTCCTGACCTTCCGCCGCGACGGGGAGGAATGGCCGCTGCACGAACGGTCGCGCTTCCGGCGCGTGGATGGCCGCTGGCTCTACGTCGACAGCGTCCTGAATCCGAAGGACCCGCCGCGCCGCGTGGTCAAGGTCGGCCGCAACGACCCCTGCCCCTGCGGCTCGGGGCGCAAGCACAAGGCCTGCTGCGGGCGGTGAATGTCCAGCGCCCGCAGCGCACCACGCCTCAACTGATGCCGAGATAACGCCCCGGCTTGTGGTTGATCGCCAGTGTGATGTTGACGATGACGGCCCCCAGGATCGACAGCAGCAGCCGGTCCGGCGCCAGCACGAAGAAGGCGCCGGCCAGGATGGCGAGGTCGACGCCGAGCTGGAAATAGCCGGCGCGGATGCCGTAGCGCTCCTGCAGATAGATCGCCAGGATGTTGACGCCACCCAGGCCGGTGCGGTGGCGGAACAGCATCAGGAGGCCGGTGCCGCACAGGCCGCTGCCCACCACCGTGGCATAGACCGGGTCCAGATGGGTGAAGCCCACCCACTGGTCTGTCAGCCGCGAGAACAGCGTCACCAGCGCCACGGCGATGAAGGTGCGCGACGTGAACTGCCAGCCCAGCCGCTTCCAGGCCAGCCAGTAGAAGGGCAGGTTGATCGCGAAGAAGATGATGCCGAACTGAACCTTGGTGACGTAGCTCAGCAGCAGCGCCAAACCGGCGGTGCTGCCGGTCAGCAGCATCGTCTTGGAATAGATCAACATGCCCAGCGCGATGAACAGCGTGCCCATCAGCATGGCGAGCGCGTCTTCATACAGCTGGTGACGCTCCACCGCGGCGGGCGGGGCCTGGATGGTCGCGGCCATGGTCGTTGGTCCCCTCAGCGAAGAGCCACGAACTTCGCAACCACGTCGTCCACCTCGGCCGTTTTCAGGCCGGCGATGTTGATGCGGCCGGAGGTCGGCATGTAGATGGCATGGTCGGCGCGCAGGCGCAGCACCTCCGCTTCGGTCAGCGGCAGCAGGGAGAACATGCCCTCCTGCTCCGCCACCGCCGTCAGGGTGGGGAAGGCCCCGGCCAGCCCGGCGGCCAGCTTGCGGCGGATGCCGGTGATGCGGGCGCGCATGCCGTCCAGTTCGGCGGTCCAGTCGGCGGTCAGGGCGGCATCGCTCAGGATGGTGCGGACTACGGCGGCACCATGGTCGGGCGGCATCGAATAGCTGGTACGGGCCAGCGCCATCAGGTTGGACTTGGCAAGCTCGGCGGCGGCCGGCGCGGCGGCGACGGCGAAGATGGCGCCGGTGCGCTCGCGGTAGAGGCCGAAGGACTTGGACGACGATACCGCGACCAGCGTTTCCGGCACGGCGCCGATCAGGTAACGCAGCCCCTCCGCATCCTCGTCCAGCCCGCGGCCGAAGCCCTGATAGGCGAGGTCGACCAGCGGCAGCACGCCGCGCTTCTCCAGCACCGCGGCGATCGTCTTCCACTGGTCGAGCGACAGCGGCGCGCCCGTCGGGTTGTGGCAACTGCCGTGCAGCAGGGCGACGTCGCCGGGCTGCGCCGCCTCGAACGCCGCGACCATGCGGTCGAACAGCACGGTCTGGCTGGCGGTGTCGAAGAAGGGATGGCTCACCACCTCCAGCCCGGCGGCGGCGAAGATGCCGACATGGTTGGGCCAGGTCGGCTGGCCGACCAGCACGCGCTTCGACCCGCCGCGCAGGACGAGGTCGGCGGCCAGACGCAGCGCACCCGATCCGCCGGGGGTCTGCACGCCGGCGGCGGTGACCTTCGTCCCGGCCTCACCGCCGACCAGCGACCACAGCCGCTCCAGATAGCCGGCATCGCCTTCCAGCCCCAGGTAGGACTTGCTGTCCTGCCCGTCGAGCAGCAGCCGTTCCGCCGCCTTGACCGCGCGGAAGACCGGGGTGCGCCCCTCCTCGTCACGGTAGACCCCGACGCCGAGATCGACCTTGCCCGGCCGCGGATCCTGTTTGTACAGCCCGATCAGGGCGAGCAGGGCGTCGTCGGGCTGGCGGGAAAGCGTGTTGAACATGGCGGTTCGTCCGGTCCTTGGTGGCGGTGGGGGCGGCCGTGAAATCCGGCCGGTGCGATCCTCCACTTTCGCGGCCTCCGGGACAATGATGAAATCATTTCGTCTGATACGCTTGAGCATCGCAACGATTTGCAAAGCCATCGATTGCCGGGCATCCTTCACCGGGAAGGAGCAGTCAGATCGATGACCGATTTTCAGAAGACCCGGGCCCGCTTCCGCATTCCGGACGGGGTGATCTATCTCGACGGCAACTCGCTGGGACCGCTTCCGGTCGCTGCGGAGGAGCGGGTGGCCCGCACCCTGGCGGATGAATGGGGCGGACAGCTGATCCGCGGCTGGAACAGTGCCGGCTGGATGGTGCAGCCACGCAAGGTCGGCGACCGCATCGCCCGGCTGATCGGCGCGCCGGACGGCAGCGTCGTGGTCGGCGACACCCTGTCGATCAAGGTCTATCAGGCGCTGGCCGCCGCCCTGGCAATGCGGCCCGACCGACGCGTCATCCTGTCCGACAGCGGCAACTTCCCCACCGACCTCTATATGGCGGAGGGGCTGATCGAAACGCTGGGCCGTGGCCATGTCCTGAAGGTGGTGGCGCCGAATGAGGTCGAGGCGAACATCGGCGAGGATGTAGCCGTGCTGATGCTGACCCAGGTCGATTACCGGACCGGCCGCCTGCACGACATGGCGGCGCTGACCGCCAAGGCCCATGCGGCCGGCGCGGTGACGGTGTGGGACCTCGCCCATTCCGCTGGGGCGCTGCCGGTCGATCTGGCCGGTGCCGGGGCCGATTTCGCCGTCGGCTGCACATACAAGTATCTCAATGGCGGGCCGGGCGCCCCGGCCTTCATCTATGTCGCCTCGCAGCATGCGGAAACCGCGCGGCCGGCGCTGTCCGGCTGGATGGGGCACGAGGCGCCCTTCGCCTTCGATCCCTCCTATCGTCCCGGCGCGGGGGTGGAGCGCATGCGCGTCGGCACCCCGCCGGTCATCGCGCTGGCCGCGCTCGACGCCGCTCTGGATGTGTGGGACGAGGTCGATATAGCCGACATCCGCCGCGCCTCCATCGCGCTGTGCGACCTGTTCATCGAACTGGTCGAGGCGCAGTGCCCGATGCTGGAACTGGCCTCCCCGCGCGAGGGCGACCGGCGCGGCAGTCAGGTGTCGTTCCGCCACCCCCAGGGCTATGCCATCATGCAGGCGCTGATCGACCGCGGCGTGATCGGTGACTTCCGTGCGCCCGACGTGCTGCGCTTCGGCTTCACCCCGCTCTACATCGGCGAGGCGGAGGTGCGGGGCGCCGTCGCCGTGCTGAAAGAGATCATGGACGGCGGGCTTTGGGACCGGCCCGAATACCACAAGAAGGCGATTGTGACATGAGCGGGCAGGATACGACAAAGCCCTATGACCCGGCGTCCGAGGGCGCCCAGATGGCCTTCGACGGGCGGATGTCCTACGGCGACTATCTGCAGCTTGACCGCATCCTGGGGGCGCAGATCCCGCGTTCCACCGCCCATGACGAAATGCTGTTCATCATCCAGCACCAGACATCGGAGCTGTGGATGCGGCTGGCCGTCTACGAGATCCGCGCCGCCCGCGAGGCGATCCGCGAGGACCGGCTGTCGCCCGCATTCAAGATGCTGGCCCGCGTCGCCCGCATCTTCGAACAGCTGAACTCGGCCTGGGACGTGCTGCGCACGATGACGCCCAGCGAATACACCCGATTCCGCGACGATCTCGGCCAATCCTCCGGCTTCCAGTCCTACCAGTACCGGGAAATCGAATTCCTGCTGGGCAATCGCAACCCGGCGATGCTGCGTCCCCACGCCCATCGCCCGGAAATCCATGTCCTGCTGGAACAGGAACTGTCCCGCCCCAGCCTGTATGACGAGGCGCTGCGCCTCCTCGCCCGCAACGGCATTCCCGTTCCGGCGGAGGTGCTGGAGCGCGACGTGTCGCAGACCCACCAGCCAAACGATGGCGTGACCGAGGCGTGGCGGGTCATCTACCAGTCCCCCGAAACCCATTGGCCTCTCTATGAACTGGCCGAGAAGCTGGTGGATTTCGAGGATTACTTCCGCCGCTGGCGCTTCAACCATGTCACGACGGTGGAGCGGGTGATCGGCTTCAAGCGCGGCACCGGCGGGACCGGTGGCGTCTCCTACCTGCGCAACATGCTCGCGGTAGAGCTTTTCCCGGAACTCTGGCGGGTGAGGACGGTGCTTTGACGGAATTGCACAGGATCGCGGATTGGGACGACGCCTACAGCAACAGCGCCCACATCCCCGGTGGGGACGCCTACCCCGCGCAATGGGCCGAACGGGCCGCCGCCTTCCGGGCGGAGATTGCCGGCGCCGGCCGGGCGGAGCTGGACCTGCCCTATGGCGAGGCGGAACGGGAGCGCTACGACCTGTTCCGGCCGGAGGGGGCGCCCAAGGGAACGGTGGTCTTTGTCCATGGCGGCTACTGGATGGCGTTCGACAAGGGGCGCTGGTCGCATCTGGCCGCCGGGCCGCTCGCGCGCGGCTGGGCGGTTGCCATGCCAAGCTACACGCTCTGCCCGGAAAACCGCATCGCCGGCATCACCCGGCAGATGGCGCGGGCGGTGGAAACCATCGCGAAGGCGGAGGCCGGGCCGCTGCGCCTGACCGGCCATTCCGCCGGCGGCCATCTGGTCAGCCGGCTCGCCTGCGCCGACGCTCCACTGCCGGAAGCGGTGCGGGCACGGGTGGAGCATGTGGTTTCGATCAGCGGCCTGCATGACCTGCGCCCGCTGCTGAACACCCGCATGAACGCGACGCTGCGGCTGGACGAGGCGGAGGCCGTGGCGGAAAGCCCGGCGCTGCTGCGTCCCCGGCCGGGCACCGGCATCACCTGCTGGGTGGGGGCCGATGAGCGGCCGGAGTTCGTCCGCCAGACGGAGCTGCTGGCCAACGTCTGGCTTGGGTTGGGGGCGGCGACTGCGCCGCGGCTGGCCGAGGGGCGCCACCACTTCGACGTCATCGATGATCTGGCGGCCCCGGAGTCCGAACTGGTGGAGACTCTGTTGACGGCGTGAGTGGGATCACTGGGTGAAGAACATCGCGGCGAAGACGGCAGCGGTGGCGGCGATCACCGTCACCAGCCCGTTGCGTCCCAGCGCACGCTGGCGGTAGAGCGCCACCGCCATCACGATGACGGCGACGCTGGTCAGGATCAGGCCAATCTTGGCTTCGGTCATGGTGATGTCCTTCGGTCCTTAGTCAGTGTGGCCCGATCCAGCCCAGCGCGCCGGCCGCGGTGACCAGCAGAATGGCGCCGCACAGCAGCACCAGCCATCCGGTCATCGCCAGCCGCCAGCCCGGTCCGGCCTGGTCCAATTCCAGGTAATGCAGAAGGATTTCCCGTCCCTTCGCCACCGCCAGCACCAGCAGCAGCGCCGCGCCGGCGATGCCGACGCTGCCACCCGCGTCGCCATGGCGGGCGAACAGCAAGGTGACGGCGGTCAGGCCGATCAGCACCAGCCACGACAGCGTCAGCCGGTCGAGCTTCTTGAGAAAAATCATGGCCGGTCTCCTCAGCGGATCAGATAGACGAGTGGATAGAGGATCACCCAGACCAGATCGACCATGTGCCAGAAGGCCGCCCCGGTCTCCAGATTCTCCACCAGCGTCTCGGGGCCGGACCGGCTGACCAGCAGCAGGATGACGATGCCCAGCACCACATGAAGGGCGTGGAAGCCGGTCAGCAGGAAATAGAGGGTGAAGAAGGTATTGGTGTCGATGGTCAGGCCGGCGCCCAGCGTCGCCGAATATTCCATCGCCTTCACCGCCAGGAACACCGATCCGACCGCCGCCGCCATCACCATCGCCCGGCGCGCCTGCGCCACGGCGCCGCGCCGGCCGGCGGCGACGCCACGGGCGGCCAGATAGCCGCTGGTCACCAGCACCATGGTGTTCAGCGCTCCCGCCGTGCCGTTCAGATGGGCCTGCCCCGCGGCGAAGATCGCCGGATCCAGCACGCGGGCGATTGCGAAGCCGATGAAGGCGGCGCCGAACACCGCGAGTTCGCTGAAGATCAGGATCCACATCATCAGGTTGCCGGGCAGGGCGGCGAGGCCGCCCGCCCGTTCCTCAGATCCCGTCAGTTCCAGATCCGTCATCTCGATATCGGCCATATCCAAGTCCCGTGTCCAAACCTTGTCATCACGTATGCGAATGATAATCCGGCGATCCGCCGGTCGGCTTGACCTCGGTCAAGGAATGACCTTCCGCCACGGTCAATTATTCGTCCGACCCGTGGCGGTAAGACGCTGCGACGCCCGGCTTCCGGACCTTCTGCATCCTGAACGCGGCATCGCGCACCCAACGCCTTCCGAACCGACCCCCACTCGACCGACAGATCGAGATTTCCAGGGATCCCGAGCGATGACCGAACGCTTTACCAAGGCGGCCGCGCGCAACATCTTCTACGGCGGATCGCTGTTCTTCTTCGCGACATTCGTCACGATGACCGCGCTCAGCCACAATTACATCGTCAACACCAGCACCGACAAGAAGGGGCTGACCGAGGCGGTCGCCCGCGGCAAGCATGTGTGGGAGAAGAACTCCTGCATCAACTGCCACACGCTGCTGGGCGAGGGCGCCTATTTCGCCCCCGAGCTTGGCAATGTCTGGCTGCGCTACGGCGGCGACAAGGACCCCGAAGGCGCCGTGATGGCGCTGAAGGCCTGGATGGCGGCCCAGCCGTCGGGGATCGAAGGCCGGCGCCAGATGCCGCAGTTCAACCTGACCGAAAAGGAGGTCGAGGATCTCGCCGCCTTCCTGGAATGGACCAGCCGCATCAATACCCAGAACTGGCCGCCCAAGCTGTCGGGCTGAGGAGATTTCCGTCATGAAGTACGAATCGCAAAAAGTCGCCCTCTATTACTTCGCGGCGGCCATGGGACTGTTCGGTGTGCAGATCCTGGTGGGTCTCCTGGCCGGCACCGTCTATGTGCTGCCCAACACGATGTCGGAGCTTCTGCCCTTCAACATCATCCGGATGATCCACACCAACGCGCTGATCGTCTGGCTGCTGATCGGCTTCTTCGGCGCCGCCTATTACCTGATCCCGGAAGAGGCTGAAACCGAACTGCACAGCCCGAAGCTGGCGCTGATACAGCTCGGCCTGTTCGTCTTCGGCGCGCTGGCCGCCGTCGTCGGCTATGTCTTCCGCATCCATGAGGGGCGCGAGTTCCTTGAACAGCCGATGTGGATCAAGGCCGCCATCGTCGTCGTCGCGCTGATGTTCCTCTACAACGTCACGCTGACGGTGTTGAAGGGCCGCCGCACGGTCATCACCAACATCCTGCTGGTGGGCATGTGGGGCATCGCCATCTTCTTCCTGTTCTCCTTCTACAACCCGGCCAACCTGTCGCTGGACAAGATGTACTGGTGGTACGTCGTCCATCTGTGGGTCGAGGGCGTGTGGGAACTGGTCCTGGCCTCCATCCTCGCCTTCCTGATGATCAAGATGACCGGCGTCGACCGTGAAGTGGTCGAGAAGTGGCTGTACGCCATGGTCGGCCTGGCCCTGTTCAGCGGCATCCTCGGCACCGGCCATCATTACTACTGGATCGGCACGCCCGGTTACTGGCAGTGGATCGGCTCGCTGTTCTCCACGCTGGAAGTCGCCCCCTTCTTCACCATGGTCGTCTTCGCCTTCATGATGGTGTGGAAGAGCGGCCGCCGTCATCCGAACAAGGCGGCGATGTTGTGGTCGCTGGGCTGCGCGGTCTTCGCCTTCTTCGGCGCCGGGCTGTGGGGCTTCCTGCACACGCTGGCCCCGATCAACTACTACACCCACGGCACCCAGGTGACCGCGGCGCACGGGCACCTCGCCTTCTACGGCGCCTATGCGATGATCAACCTCGCCATCATCACCTACGCCATGCCCTACCTGCGCGGTCGGGCGCCCTACAACCAGACCCTCAACATCTGGAGCTTCTGGCTGATGAGCGGCGGCATGGCCTTCATGACCTTCGCCCTGACCGCCGCCGGCATCGTGCAGACCCATCTGCAGCGCGTGATGGGGCTGGGCTACATGGAGGTCCAGGAACAGATCGCCATGTTCTATTGGCTGCGTCTGGGCGGCGGCGTCGCCGTCGGGATCGGCGTGTTGGTCTACCTCTACGCCATCTTCGGCCCGGCCCGTGAAGAGCGTCCGGTTGCCGTCGCCGGCGGCCTCCAGGCGGCCGAGTAAGCCTCGAACCTCCGGCCCCCGTTCGCATCCGCGGCGGGGGCCGTCCGTTTTCCAGGAGTTTTCCATGATCCGCAGCGCCGCCACCCTCGCCGCCCCCCTTGCTGTCGTGCCTGAGACCGTCGATGCCGCCAACAGCGCCGATCTGCCCTTCTATCAGCCGACGGGCGACGAGTGCGCGCTGTTCGAGCATGCCTACACCCACCGCCTGCCGCTTCTGCTGAAGGGGCCGACCGGCTGCGGCAAGACCCGCTTCGTCGCCCATATGGCCGCAAAGCTCGGCCGACCGCTCTACACCGTGTCCTGCCACGACGACCTGACCGCCGCCGATCTGACCGGCCGCTATCTGCTGAAGGGCGGCGACACCGTCTGGGCGGACGGGCCGCTGACCCGCGCCGTCCGCGAAGGCGCGATCTGCTATCTCGACGAGGTGGTTGAGGCGCGCAAGGACGTCACCGTCGTGCTGCACCCGCTGACCGACGACCGCCGCATCCTGCCGCTGGACCGCACCGGCGAAACGCTGGAAGCGCCCGCGGGCTTCATGCTGGTGGTGTCCTACAACCCCGGCTACCAGAATGTGCTGAAGGCGCTGAAGCCCAGCACCCGCCAGCGCTTCCTGGCCGTCGAGTTCGATTTCCCGGCGCCCGAGCGTGAGATTCCCATCGTCGCCACCGAAAGCGGCCTGCCCGAGAACCGCGTCGCCCCGCTGGTCCGCCTCGCCAACGCGCTGCGCGCCCTGAAGGGCCAGGATCTGGAAGAGGGCGTGTCGACCCGCCTGCTGATCTACTGCGCCACGCTGATCCGCTCCGGCATGAAGCCGGAACGTGCCATCCGCGCCGCCCTGATCGAGCCGCTGACTGATGACCCGGACATCCGCGCCGCCCTGCTGCGCGTGGCCGAGGTCACGTTGGGGTAAGGCGGCCGACAGGGGCTGTGGATTTGGGCCAGTATTTGGGAGTGCGTGCGCGATGCTGGAGTTCTTCGAACCGGAAGAGACCGTCGGCCGTCTGTGGCACCGCCTGATCGGCGGCCGGTCGAGCTATCCGCATCATCCGGACGCCGCGGTGACGCTGGAAACCATGCGTCCACGGCTGGCGGTGTTCTTCCGGGCGCTGGGCGGCGATCGCGGGGTGCGGCTGGCCGCCGGGACCGCCGCGGTGTCGGGACACCGGCTGTCGCTGCTGGGCCGCATCGGGCTGGGGGAGGAGCGGGTGGAGCGGGCGTCGCTGGACGGCAATGTGCTGCAGCTGCCGACGGCCATCGACCTGTTTCCCGATCCGGCGCTGAACGAGCGGCTCTATGAATGGCTCGCCGCCTTCTTCGCCCATGCCGAGGCCGAGCCGGTTCCTGCCGACCCGCTGCAGGCCGACCTGCAGGCGCTGCGCAGCGCGGCGGCCACCACGGTGCGGGTGCTGACGCGCTGGCCCGGTCTGTCCGGCATGCACGAGACGCTGGCCCGCGCCGCCGCCACCACCCGGCCGGCCCGCCACCTGCCGCCGGTGGAAGCCGATGTCGAGCGCGCCGCGATGGCGCTGCTCGGCGCCGGTGCCGCCACCAGCGAAGGCGCGCGCATGCTCGCGCCCACCATCCCGCTGTCGGACTTCACCGCCCCCTATGGCTATGCCCGGCTGCTGCCGGTGCCGCTGTGGGGCCTTGTCGCACCGGGTGCCGAGCGTGACGCCGCGGCCGCGGTCGACAGCCCCGGCGAGGGCGGGCAGGCGGCGGAGGGTGACCAGCGCCGCCGCGCCGCGACCCGCCGCCAGACCGACCAGATCCAGCGCAACGACCCGCTGATCCTCAACCGCTTCGAAAAGATGCTGAGCCTCGCCGAGGCGCTGAACATCCCGCGCGCGGTTGATGACGACGACGCGGAGAATGCCCGCAAGGCCGCCGACGACCTCGACGAGATCGCGGTCGGCGCGCACCAGCGCAAGGCATCGACCACGCTGAAGCTCGACCTCGACCTCGGCGCGCCGGTGGTGGACGACACGCCGCTGGTCGCGACGCTGAGCTATCCGGAATGGGACCATGGCCGACAGGCCCACCTCCCCAACCATTGCCGGGTGATCGCCGAGACGGCGCCGGCCGAGGGCGAGTCCTGGCAGCCCGACGCCGCCGCCCAGCGCCGCATCCGGCAGGTCCGGCGCCAGTTCGAGGCGCTGCGCCCACGCCGCATGCTGTTCACCGGCCAGCCCGACGGCGACGAGCTGGATCTGGCCGCCCTGGTGCGCAGCCGGGCCGATCTCCAGGCCGGCGGCTGCGGCAGCGACCGCGTGCACCAGCAGGTGCGCAGCGCCGCCCGCGATCTGGCGGTGGCGGTGCTGGTCGACGGCTCGCTCTCCACCGATGGCTGGATCGAGGGCCGCCGCGTCCTGGATGTCGAGAAGGAGGCGCTGCTGGCGCTGACCCATGGCCTGACCGCCTGCGGCGACGACCATGCGCTCTATTCCTTCACCTCGCGCCGGCGGGACTGGGTGCGGGTGCAGACTCTGAAGGGCTTCGAGGAACCGCTGGGCGCCACCGTCACCCGCCGCATCGGCGCGCTGAAGCCCGGCTATTACACCCGCATGGGTGCGGCGATCCGCCACGTCACCGCCCAGCTTGCCGAACGGCCGAACCGCCACCGGCTGCTGGTCCTGCTGACCGACGGCAAGCCCAACGACGTGGACCATTACGAGGGCCGCTACGGCATCGAGGATACCCGGCAAGCGATCCGCGAGGCACGGCGCGACGGGCTGGCGGTCTTCGCCATCACCGTCGATGCGCAGGCGCGCGACTACGTCCCCTATCTGTTCGGGCGCGGCGCCTATGCCATATTCCCGCAGGTTTCCCACCTGACCAAGGCGTTGCCGGCGCTCTACCGGCAGGTTGCCTGCGCCGCCTGAGCGAAAAAGGACCATCGACCATGAACGAACCGGTGAAGATCGGACCCGTGAAGATCGGCATCGTCACTGTTTCCGACCGCGCCAGCCGCGGCGTCTATGAGGACAAGGGCGGCCCAGCGATCCGGGAGGAGCTGGCGCGCATCGTCGCCTCCCCCTGGGTGGCGGAGGCGCGGGTCATCCCAGACGAGCTGGACCTGATCGCCGAGACCCTCATCGAACTGTGCGACGTCACCGGCTGCGATCTTGTGGTGACCACCGGCGGCACCGGCCCGGCCCCGCGCGACGTGACGCCGGAGGCGACGGAGCGGGTCTGCGACAAGATGATGCCGGGCTTCGGCGAACTGATGCGATCGGTCAGCCTGCGGGTGGTGCCGACCGCCATCCTGTCGCGCCAGACCGCCGGCATCCGCGGCCGCAGCCTGATCGTCAACCTGCCGGGCAAGCCGTCGGCCATCCATGATTGCCTGATGGCGGTGTTTCCCGCGATCCCCTATTGCCTGGACTTGATCGGCGCCGGCCGGATCGAAACCGATCCGGAAATCTGCGTCGCATTTCGGCCGAAATCCTGAAATCGCAAAATCATCACAGTTTGTAAGGAAATAAAGAGGGCCTGCGACAAAATAGCGTTCTAGTCCTTCACTTGACGGCGGTCAAGCAGAGGCATCGGGGGTGGGAGGAATATTCCCTCACAAGAAACATCCAGCCGAGATGACGCCATGAAGACCAAGCTCTCTCTCGTCACCGTCAGCGCCGCCGCTCTGATGATCCTGTCCGGTATCGGTGCCGCTTCGGCGGCCGACACGCTCTATGCCGACCCGAAGGTCAAGCAGCCCACGGTCAGCGTCGTCCAGGACCCCGCCGCCGTCCCGGCCCCGGAAAAGGCCGGCAAGCGGGCGCCGAAGACCCACACGGTCTCGCTGACGACGACCGAGGTTGAATCCAAGCTCGACGACGGCACCAGCTACACCTACTGGACCTTCAACAACACGGTTCCCGGTCCGATGGTGCGGGTCCGGGTCGGCGATACGGTGGATGTTTCGATCTCCAACGCGCCGGAATCGACGATGAACCACTCCGTCGACTTCCATGCCGCGACCGGCTTCCTCGGCGGCGGCCAGATCACCCAGGTGGAGCCGGGCCAGACCAAGGGCTTCAGCTTCAAGGCGCTGACCCCCGGTGTCTTCGTCTATCACTGTGCCACGCCGATGGTCGCCCATCACATCTCCAAGGGCATGTACGGCCTGATCGTGGTGGAGCCGGAAGCCGGGCTGCCGCCCGTCGATCACGAATTCTACGTGATGCAGCAGGAAATCTACGCAACCAAGGCCAAGAACCTGGCGAATGCCGAGGATGACTATGACGGCCTCGTCAACGAGCGGCCGACCTACATGGTGTTCAACGGCACCGTCGGCGCGCTGACCAAGGACAAGCCGCTGAAGGCCAAGGTCGGTGAAACCGTCCGCCTGTTCTTCGGCGTCGGCGGCCCGAACCTGACCTCCTCCTTCCACGTCATCGGCGAGATCTTCGACAAGGTCTATAACCTGGGTGGCCTGGAAAGCGAGCCGTCGAAGGGCATCCAGACCGTCACCGTCGCCCCCGGCGGCGCCACCATGGTGGAATTCAAGGTCGAGTATCCCGGCAAATACGCTCTGGTCGACCATGCGCTGAGCCGTGCCACCAAGGGCCTGATCGGCATCCTGGAAGTCGAAGGCAAGCCCGACGACAGCATCATCAAGGACAAGACCGGCGACAGCCGCAAGCAGATGGGCGAAATGCAGCACTAAGCACATTGCTTGCCATGAAAAGGCCGCTCTCCCGCAGGGGAGGGCGGCTTTTTCGTGGCAAGCAGAATCAATCGCGGCGGCTGCTCAACCGGCTCTCGGGAAAGCGTTCGTCGAGCGCCAGATTCAACAGCAGCACATTCACCCGCGGCTCGCCGAACAGGCCGAGCTGCCGGCCCTCGGTGAACTCCGCCACCAGGGCCCGGATGCGCTCGGGCGGCAGGTTGCGGGCCTTGGCGACGCGCTTCACCTGGAAGGCCGCGCCGGCCGGCGAGATGTGCGGGTCGAGGCCGCTGCCGGACGCGGTGGCGAGATCGGCCGGCACCGGACCCAGCGCGTCGGGATTGGCCGCCCGCAGCTCCGCGATGGCCTTGGCCTGCGCCTCGACCAGCACCTTGTTGGTCGCTCCCAGGTTGCCGGCGCCGCTGTTCGCCGCGTCATAGCCCTGGCCGGCGGCCGACGGGCGCGGGTGGAAATAGGCCGCTCCGGCGAAAGACTGCCCGATCAGCGCTGAGCCGACGATGGTGCCGCCACGCTCGATCAGGCTGCCGTTGGCTTTTGCCGGAAACAGCAGCTGCGCGGCGCCGGTGACCGCCAGCGGGTAGAGGAGGCCGGTCAGCACCGTCATCACGACGACGAGGACGAAGGCGGGGCGAAGTTCCCTGGTCATACGATGAGGCTCCTCACACGAGGCCGAGCGTGGTGATGGCCATGTCGATCAGCTTGATGCCGACGAAGGGCACCGCCAGACCGCCCAGGCCGTAGATCAGCAGGTTGCGCCGCAAGAGGCTGGCGGCATCGGCCGGACGGTACGCGACACCCTTCAGCGCCAGCGGGATCAGCGCGACGATGATCAGCGCGTTGAAGATGATTGCCGACAGGATGGCGCTCTGCGGGCTGGCAAGCCCCATGACGTTCAGCGCCTGCAGCTGCGGATAGGCGGCGATGAACAGCGCCGGGATGATGGCGAAATACTTCGCCACGTCGTTGGCAATGGAGAAGGTGGTCAAGGCACCGCGGCTCATCAGCAGCTGCTTGCCGATCATGACGATCTCGATCAGCTTGGTCGGGTCGCTTTCCAGATCGACCATGTTGCCGGCCTCGCGCGCCGCCTGGGTGCCGGTGTTCATGGCGACGCCGACATCCGCCTGGGCCAGCGCCGGGGCGTCGTTGGAACCGTCGCCGCACATGGCGACCAGCCGCCCGTCGGCCTGATAGGCGCGGATCAGTTCCAGTTTCTTCTCCGGCGTCGCCTCGGCCAGGAAATCGTCCACCCCGGCCTCGGCGGCGATGGCGGCGGCGGTCAGCGGGTTGTCGCCGGTGACCATCACCGTCTTGATGCCCATGCTGCGCAGGGTCAGGAAGCGCTCGCGGATGCCGGGCTTGACGATGTCCTTCAGATAGACGACGCCCAGCGCCCGGCCGTCGCGCGCCACCACCAGCGGCGTGCCGCCGGCCTTGGCGACGCGCTCCACCGCAAGCGTCAGGTCGCGTCCTGCATTGCCGATCATCGCGACGATGGTGTCGGGCGCCCCCTTGCGGATCCGCGTTTCCGTTGCGGCGACGTCCACCCCGCTCATCCGCGTCTGGGCGGTGAAGGGGATGAAGCTCAGCCCGCCACGCTCCAGCGCTGCCGGGTCGAAGCCGAAGCGCTGCCGGGCCAGCGCAACGATGGACTTGCCCTCCGGCGTGTCGTCGGCCAGCGAGGACAGGAAGGCGGCTTCGGCCAATTCGCGCTCGGCGATGCCGCCGACCGGGATGAACTCCGCCGCCTGCCGGTTGCCCAGCGTGATGGTGCCGGTCTTGTCGAGCAGCAGCACATCGACGTCCCCCGCCGCCTCCACCGCGCGGCCGGACTTGGCGATGACGCTGAAGCGGACCAGCCGGTCCATGCCGGCGATGCCGATGGCCGACAGCAGGCCGCCGATGGTGGTCGGGATCAGCGTCACCAGCAGCGCGATCAGGAAGGCCACCGGGATGGCGGCGCCGGAATAATCGGCGAAGGCCGGCAGGGTCATCACCACCAGCAGGAAGATGACCGACATGCCCGCCAGCAGGATGTTCAGCGCGATCTCGTTCGGCGTCTTCTGCCGCTTGGCGCCCTCGACCAGCGCGATCATGCGGTCGAGGAAGCTTTCGCCCGGATTGGCGGTGATGCGGACGACGATGCGGTCGGACACCACTCGCGTGCCGCCGGTGACGGCCGAGCGGTCGCCGCCGGATTCGCGGATCACAGGAGCGGATTCGCCGGTGATGGCGCTTTCGTCCACCGTGGCGATGCCGGACACCACGTCGCCGTCGCCGGGGATCACGTCGCCCGCCTCAACCAGCACGAGGTCGCCGCTGCGCAGGCTGGCCGCCGGCACCGACTGGTGGGCGGTCGCGTCGGCGCTTGCGACCTTTCTGGCGGTGGTCTCGGTCTTGGTCTTGCGCAGGCTGGCGGCCTGGGCCTTGCCGCGCCCCTCGGCGACCGCCTCGGCGAAATTGGCGAACAGCACGGTGAACCACAGCCATGCGGCGATCTGGCCGGAGACGCCGACGCCGGGGCCGCCGGTTCCAAGCAGATCGCGCAGGACCAGAACCGTGGACAGCCCGGCCACCACGGCGGTGACGAAGATGACGGGGTTCCGGACCAGTTCGCGCGGGTCCAGCTTGCGGACGGCGACGCCGGCGGCCTGGGCGGCGATGCGGGCGTCGAACAGGGAAATCTCCGAAGTGCGGTGCATCATCGGTGGCATCCTCAAAAGAAGGTCCCGGTGCCGAGCATCAGATGCTCCACCACCGGCCCCAGCGCCAGCGCCGGGAAGAAGGTCAGGCCGCCGACGATCAGCACGATGCCGACCAGCAGCCCGATGAACAGCCCGCCATGGGTCGGGAAGGTGCCGGCCGACGCCGGGACCGCCCGCTTGGCCGCCAGCCCGCCGGCGATCGCCAGCACCGGCAGGATCACCAGAAAGCGGCCGAGCAGCATGGCGAGCGCGATGGTGGTGTTGTGGTACAGGCTGTTGGCGCCGAAGCCGGCGAAGGCCGACCCGTTGTTGCCGGTGCCGGAGCTGTAGGCATACAGCACCTCGCTCAACCCATGCGGCCCCGGATCCTGAATGCCGGCAAGCCCCGCCGGCAGCACCAGCGTCAGCGCCGAGAAGCCGAGGACGCCGAGCGGCAGCGTCAGCGTGGCGATCATCGCCAGCTTGATCTCCTTCGCCTCGATCTTCTTGCCGAGATATTCCGGCGTGCGGCCGACCATCAGCCCGGCGATGAAGACGGCGAGCAGGACGAAGATCAGCATGCCGTACAACCCGGCGCCGACCCCGCCGAACACCACCTCGCCCAGCATCATGTTGACCATCGGCACCATGCCGCCCAACGGCATGAAGCTGTCATGCATGGCGTTGACCGACCCGTTGGAGGCGGCGGTGGTCGCCACCGCCCACAGCACCGAATTGACGATGCCGAAGCGGACCTCCTTGCCCTCCATGTTCCCTGCGGCGGGATCGAGCCCGGCGGCGATGGCGGCCGGATTGCCCTGCAGCTCCGCCCAGTAGGCGACGCCCAGCCCGGCGAGGAACAGGATGCCCATGGCGGCGAAGATCGCCCAGCCCTGGCGCCGGTCGCCGACCATCCGGCCGAACGTGTCGGTCAGCCCGGCGGCGAGCAGCAGCAGAAATGTCATCTCGACAAAGTTCGCCAGCGGCGTCGGATTCTCGTACGGATGGGCGGAATTGACGGAGAAGAAGCCGCCGCCGTTGGACCCCAGCTGCTTGATCGCTTCCTGCGAGGCGACCGGACCCTGCGCGATCACCTGCCGGCCGCCCTCCACCGTGTGGGCGACGGCATAGCTGTCCAAATTCTGCGGCACGCCCAGGCTGACCAGGACCAGCGCCGTGACGATGCTGATGGGCAGCAGCACATAGAGCGTCGCCCGCGTCATATCGACATAGAAGTTG
This sequence comes from uncultured Azospirillum sp., assembly GCF_946480385.1. The sequence continues at coordinate 16,225 of NZ_CAMLJP010000004.1, read as the reverse complement.
CCGACCGTGCGGGCCGACCGCCGCGCGAATCCGCGGATCAGCGCCACCAGCACGGCGATGCCCGTCGCCGCCGACACGAAGTTCTGCACGGTCAGCCCGGCCATCTGGCTCAGGTAGCTCAGCGTGCTCTCGCCGCCATAGGCCTGCCAGTTGGTGTTGGTCATGAAGCTGACGGCGGTGTTGAAGGCGAGGTCCGGTGGCACCGGCGCCATGCCCGCCGGGTTCAGCGGCAGCCAGGCCTGCGCCCGCAGCAGCGCGTACAGCAGCAGGAATCCCAACAGGTTGAAGGCCAGCATGGCCAGCGCATAAGCCGTCCAATGCTGCTCCTGGTCGGCACGGATGCCGCACAGCCGGTAGATGCCCCGTTCGACCGGGCCGAGTACGCGGCCGAGCAGGACCCGCTCCCCGCTGAAGACGCGGGCCATATAGCCCCCGGTGACCGGGGTGAGCGCGATCAGCAGCGCACAGAAGGCGATGATTTGAAGGACGTCCACTGTGTTCATCGGAAAGTCCTCCTCAGAACCGCTCGGGACGGATCAGGGCGTAGCCGAGGTAGCCGAGCAGCCCCACGGCCACCAGCCCGCCCAGGATGAGATCGACGGTCATGGTCCTTTTGCCTTTCCCGCTCACAGCCGGTCGAAGGCGCGGACGGCGGCGGCGCTCAGCCCGAAAAAAGCCAGCGCCACGGCCAGAAATAGAATGTCGAGCACGCGGTTGCCCTCCCTTGTTGCGCGTGCACCTTCAATTGCGCAGGGCTGCATAAAGGGTCGATGCGGATTTCCGCCGCCGGCATAAAGATCCTGTAAAGAAATCTCGCTTACTGGTTCTTGGCGATGGTCCCGAAGTCCGGCTATCCCGCCGCGCCTTCGGCCGGCTTGACCTGATCGATCGAAAGCGTTACACAGCCCAAAATGCGTGAATACCGGTAGGGATGTGCAGCGTAGGGTCGCGCGTCGCGCCATGCCCGCCGCCGGCCATGCCGCTCACGCCACAAAGGTCGGATGGCGAGATGGTGGACACGGTCGAAAAGACGCGGACGATCCTGGTGGTCGAGGACAATGTGCTGATGCGCAAGCTCTTCGTCCGCTGCCTGGAGGAAGGCGGCTTCTCCGTCGTCGAGGCGTCGGACGCCTCCTCCGTGCTGGACCTGATGCGCGACATGGCGCCCGATCTGGTGGTGATGGACATCGTCATGCCCGGCCTGTCCGGGCTGGACCTGATCCGGCAGATTCGCGCCGATGCGGATCTCGCCGCCACGACGGTCATTGCCGTCACCAACCTCGCCACGCCCGCCGACAAGCGCCGGCTGGCCGACGCCGGCTTCGACGGCCATGTGTCCAAGCCGATCAAGCCCAAGGAATTCCAGGCCGCGGTCGCCGGTTTCCTCGGCACCTGAGCCCCGGATTCTGATCCGGCGGCTCTGGCTTCGCGTATCACCCAAAAACACGAGGCAAAGGCGGAGGAGCCGCGGCGATGGCGCGTTATCTTGTAACCGGCGGCTGCGGCTTCATCGGCTCGCACCTGATCGAGCGGCTGCTGGCGGCCGGGCACGAGGTGCGGGTGCTCGACGATTTGTCGACCGGCAAGCGCGAGAACCTGCCGGAGGGCGTGCCGGTCACCGTCGGCGACGTGGCCGATGCCGAGGCGGTCGAGGGAGCAATGGCCGGCGTGGACGGCTGCTTCCATCTGGCCGCCGTTGCTTCGGTCGACCGCTCGCGCGAGGCTTGGCTGGAGACCCACCATGCCAACCTGTCCGGCACCATCGCCGTCTTCGACGCCGCCCGCCGCGCCAATCCGGCCGGTCCGGTCCCGGTGGTCTACGCCTCCTCCGCCGCCGTCTATGGCGACAACCCGAACATGCCGCTGGCCGAGGATGCGGCGACCCGCCCGCTGTCCGCCTATGGCGCCGACAAGCTGGGTTGCGAACTGCATGCGCGGGTGGCGGACGGGGTGCATGGGGTGCCGACCGCCGGCTTCCGCTTCTTCAACGTCTATGGCCCGCGCCAGGACCCGAAATCGCCCTATTCCGGCGTCATCTCCATCTTCGCCGGCAAGATCGCCCGGGGGGAGCCGATCACCATCAACGGCGACGGCGAGCAGGTGCGGGATTTCATCTTTGTAAAGGACTTGGTGCGATACCTGACCGCGGCGATGGACCGTCCGCAGTCCGGCGCGCCCGTCTACAACGTCTGCACCGGCCGTCCGACCTCGGTCAACCGGCTGGCGGAGGTGTTGGCGGAGCTGTCGGGCCGGCCGCTCGACCGGCGCCATGGTCCGGCGCGGCCGGGCGACATCCGGGTCTCGATCGGCGATCCGTCGCGTCTGGTCGCCGCCTTCGGCATGAGTTGCGACACGCCGCTGGAGGACGGGTTGCGCCAGACGCTGGCGTGGCTTGGCTGAGCAAGAGAGCGTTGAGCAAAGGATAGGGGTGGCGTGACCGGTGGTTTGATCGGGCGGCGGGCTGTCGCCGGAGGGCTGATGTCGGGTGCGGCGCTGCTGGCGCTGCCCAACAGGGGCCTGCGGGCCGCGGACTCCGGTCAAGCTTCCGCATCTCCCTGGGCGGTCTATTACGCCGACGCGGCGCCGCTGTCCGCCTTCCAGCCCTACCGGCTTCTGGTGCTGGACAGCCTCACCCACCCGCCGCTTTCGCCGCTGGCCGACCGCGGCAAGACGCTGCTCGGCTATCTCAGCGTGGGCGAGGTCGAGACGCACCGCCCCTGGTTCGACCGGGTGAAAAGCTGGGGCATCCTCGACCAGGAAAACCCCAACTGGCCCGGCAGCTTCTATGTCGACGTGCGCGACCGCCGCTGGGTCAAGCTGGTGGTGGAGGAGCTGGTCCCCGCCATCCTGCGCCAGGGTTTCCACGGAGTCTTCCTCGACACGCTCGACAACCCGCCGCATCTGGAGCGCACCGACGCGAAGCGCTGGCGCAGCATGACCGACGCGGCGGCGGCACTGGTCCGCGCCATCCGGCGCAACTGGCCGGACATCGGCCTGATGCAGAACCGCGGCTACGAGATCCTGCCGCAGACCGCGCCGCTGCTATCCCATGTGCTGGGCGAGAGCGTCTATGCCGGCTGGGATTTCGCCGCCAAGCGCCCGCATCGCCAGAGCGCCGAGGATTACCGGTTCCAGGTTGAGGCATTGAATGCCGCCGGGGCGCTGAACCCGCGCCTGTCGCTCCATACCCTGGACTACTGGGATCCGGCCGACGCCGCGGGCATCCGGGCGATCTACGATCTGCAGCGCGCCAACGGCTTTTCCCCCTACGTCTCGACGGTCGAACTCGACCGCCTGATTCCGGAGCCGCCGCGGTGAAGCGCCTGTTCCAGACGGCGATACTTGCCCTCGGCCTGCTTCTGCCCGGCATGGCCCTTCCCGTGCTCGCCGCCGGCCCGTCCCCGACCGCCGCGACGGCCCAGCAGACGGTGCCGCGCACCATCCTGGCGCTGGTCGACCTGCGCGAGGAAAGCACGATCCGTCTGAGCCGCATCCACACGATGGTGGAACTGCCGCTGAACCATCTCGGCCTGTCGGTGGCCTACTGGAATGTCGCCGGCGGGCTGCCCGACCTGTCGCGCTATCCCGACCTGCGCGGCGTCGTCAGCTGGTTCGCGGGGGAGCCCTTCACCGATGTCGGCGCCTACATCGCCTGGGCCGGGCGGGCGATGGACCGCGGCGCCCGTTTCGCCGTGCTGGGCCAATCGGGCGTGCGGCTGGAGCGCGGCGGCAAACCGGTGCCGCTGGCCGTCGCCAACCGCTTCTTCGCCCGGTTCGGGCTGCGCGACGACGACGGCTATTCCGACCTGACCTATAAATCCAGGCCGGTTCTGGCCGACGGCATGATCGGCTTCGAACGGCCGCTGTCGGGGGTGCTGCCCGGCTATCCGCAGTTCCGCAAGACCGACGAGCGCTTCGCCTCCCATCTGGTGATGCGGCGCGGCGGCGACCCGGCCAGCGACAGCCATCTGGTCGTCACCGGCCCGTCCGGCGGTCTGGTGACCGACGGCTACGGCCGCTATTTCGACGCCGAGTTCAACCGGCGGCAATGGATCATCGATCCCTTCGCCTTCTTCCGCGACAGCTTCGCCACCGACGATCTGCCGAAGCCCGACGTCACCACCCTGTCGGGCCGGCGCATCTATTTCAGCCACATCGACGGCGACGGCTGGCGCAACGTGACGGAGGTGGCGCCCTATGCCAACCGCCGCGTGCTGTCCGCCGACATGGTGCGCACCGCCGCCATCGAGCCGTTTCCCGACCTGCCCGTCAGTGTCGCCCCCATCGTCGGCGACCTCGACCCGACGTGGAAGGGCACGCCGGAGTCGCTGGAGGCGGCAAAGAAACTGTTCGCCCTGCCGCAGGTGGAGCCGTCCAGCCACACCTGGACCCACCCGTTCCAATGGTCCTTCTTCAAGGATTACAGCCGGCAGAACGAGGCGCCCTTCCTCAGCCGCGACAGCAGCTATCGCCCCGGCAAGGCCGACGACCATGCGGCGGAGGAGGCGGGCGAGGTGTCGGACATCGGCCGCTACGCCGTGCCGCGCGCCTATCTGCAGCAGCCCTTCGACCTCGACCAGGAGATCGGCGGCGCGCTCGATTACTTCACCCGGCTCGCCCCGACCGGCAAGCGGGCGGTTCTGGTGCAATGGTCGGGCGACACCTCGCCGTTCGAGGCGGCGCTGGCCGCGGTGCGCAAGGCGGGCGGCGTCAACATCAACGGCGGCGACGCCCGTTTCGACGCCGATTTCCCGTCCATCACCGGCCTGCCGCCCATCGGTCTGCCGGTGGGGGCGGAGCGGCAGATCTACGCCGCCGGCAGCAACGAGAACACCTACACCGAGCTGTGGACCGGCCGCTTCTACGGCTACCGCAATCTGATCAACACGATGCGGCATGCCGGTAGCCCGATCCGGCTGAAGCCCTTCAACGTCTATTACCACATGTACAGCGGCCAGAAGGCCGCCAGCCTGAACGCGCTGGTCTCCGTGCTGGCCGCCGCCCGCGGGCAGGATCTGGCGCCCATCGGCGCCTCCACCTATGCCCGCATCGCCGAAGGCTTCTACACCACCCGGTTCGAGCCGCTGGCCGGTGGATCGGATGGCGGCCGGCGCTGGCGCGTGCTGGATCGCGGGGCGCTGAACACGCTGCGCTTCGACCATGCCAGCGCCAGCGCCGTCGATTTCGCCCGCTCCAGCGGCGTGCTGGGCCAGCGCCACAGCCAGGGCAGCCTCTATGTGGCGCTCGACCCGGCAGTCGCGGAACCGGTGGTGGCGCTGATGGAGACCGGCCGCGCCGACCGCGACCCACCCGCAGCATTTCCCTATCTGGTCCAGGGGCGCTGGGCCTTCTCCGCGCTTACCGCGGAAGGGCAGGGTTTCCGCGTCGCCGCCACCGGCTATGGCGAGGGCGCGATGGTCTGGCATGTGCCGCAGCCCGGCCGCTGGACGGTCACGGCGGAGCGCGACGGGACCCGGCTGTGGTCGGGCAGCGCCGAAGCGGACGCCGACGGCCGGCTGGCCTTGACCGTGCCGGTCTCCGCCATCGCGCCGCTGCTGCTGCGGCTTCGCCCGGCGGGTGGCGCTTCCGGCGGCACGGCGGGGTAGGGCGGCGATGCGCGCGAACATCCTCGTCGTCCTGCTGGTGCTGCTCGTGGGCATCGGTGCCAGCCTGCTGCTGATTCCGCACAGCGGCGAGCTTGCCCTGCAGAAGTTCCGCGACCGTGATTACGACAGCGCCCGCGCCGTCTACGAGCAGCGCTATGCCGCCGGCGACCGCAGCGGCACCACCGTGATGCCGCTGACCCGGCTGTCGCTGGCCCAGGGCGACGTCGACCGCGCCATCGCGCTGACCGAGGAGTTCGTCGCCGCCGAGCCGTCGTCCGTCGAAGCGCGGGAACTGCTGAACCGCCTCTATCAGGATGCGCAACGGCCCGGCGATTATCTGGAAAACCTGAAGGCGCTGGCGGAACTGCGCCACAGCGCCGACCTCTACCGCGACCTCGCCTATGCCGCCGGGTTTCGCAACCGGATGGCGTTGAAGGTGGAGGCGCTGACCCGCTACTGCACGCTGCGTCCCGATGATGTCGAGGCCCAGCAGGAACTGGCGGCGCTGCTGGCCGCCCGCGGCGACCATGCCGGGGCGGTGGACTGGCTGTTGCGGGCCGACGACCGCGCCAAGGGCGAGATGCAACCCGACAGCCGCGAATTGCTGATGAGCCTGCTGATCGACCTCGACCGCGAGGAGGAGGCGTTCGACCGCGCCCGGCGCTGGCTGGGCGAGCACCCGACCATCGCCGACATGATCGGTCTGGCGAGCCAGCTTGCCGCCGCTGCCCGCCCCGACCTCGCCCTGCGGCTGATCGAGCCGCAGGTGACGGGGCGCGAGCACGTGCTGGCGCTGGAGCTGACCTACATCGACCTGCTGATTGCCGCCGACCGCCGGGAGGAGGCGCGGACCCGCCTGTCGGCGCTGCCCGGTCCGGTCGAGGATGTCCAGTTCGGCCGGCTGCTGGCGCTGGAGGTGAATGCCGGTATGCTTCGCCCGGCGCTGGAAGCGACCAAGGGGCGCGACCTGCATCTGGTGCCCGACTGGGTTCTCGCCGGGCTGGCGGAAACCGCCTTGCGCGAGGGCGACCGCAGCTTCCCCGACCGGCTCTACCGCGAATTGGGCGACGAATTCCTGGACGATTACCCGCTGCTGGCCGCCAACATCGCGCTCGGTCGCGGCGATCCTGCCGCCGCGGCAGGGTGGGCGGAGCGCGGCCTTGCCGGCGGCGTGCTGACTCCCGGCGACCAGCTCACTGCCATCCGCATCCTCGACCGCTCCGGCCGCCACGCTGCGGCGACCGCCGCCTTCGACCGGCTGCCCCTGTCCGGCGGCATTCCCGACGAGCAGTTGGAGGAGCTTGCCGCCCTGTTCATCGACCTCGACCGCGCCCCGGCCGGGCTTGCTTGGTTCGGGGCCCGGCGGCAGGCCACGCCGTCGCCGGTCGCTGCACAGGGCTGGGCTCGCTTGGCCGCCAAGGCCGGCGATCCCGCCGCCGTCACCGCTTGGCTGGCCGGGCAGGCCAAGCTGCCGGTCGCCCTGTTGCAGGACATCGCCGGCAGTGCCGCCGAGCGCGCCGCCGACTCTCCCCCGGCGGCGGCGCTTGCCCTTGCCGCATCGCAGCGCGCCTTCGCGCTCGACCCGTCGCCGCGTAGCCGTCTGGCGCTCGCCAACGCCCTGACCGCCACCGGCAAGCCGGCCGAGGCGCTGCCGCTGCTGGCTCCGCTGCTGGCGGATGGCGGCACGGAGGTGGAGGCCGCCTATATCGCCGCTCTGGCCGGCGCCGGCCGGTCGGAGGAGCTGACCCGACACCTGACCGCCAAGCTGGCGAAAGGCAATTTGTCGGACGCCGAACAGCAGGCCATCGTCACCATGCTGCTCGACCACAAGGCCTACCGTGCGGCCCTGCCATTGCTGCGCGGCTGGGCGGAGAGCCAGGGTGGTGACTGGCTCGGCGTCTATGCCGATGCGGCGGCCAAGGCAAATGCGCTGCCCGATCTCGCCGCCCTGCTGCAGAGTCGCGCCACCGCTGCCCCACTGGCCGAGGCGGAGGATGCGCTCTACCGCGACACGCTGACGAAGTTGGGCCGCAAGGCCGACCTGCGACACTATCTGCTGGCGCGTGCCACCGACGGCCGTCTGCCCGCCGACAAGCGGAGGGAGCCGGTGTCCGCCTTGCTGGCGCTTGGCGACAAAACGGGGGCGGAGCAGGCCCTGCAGCGGCTGGCGGCGGGGCAGGGGCCGCAGAGCGAGGATTTCCGGCAGCTCGCCTATCTCTGGGGACCGCGCCCGCCCGCCGCCGGTCTGGACTGGATCGAGGCGCGGGCCAAGGCGGCGTCCAGCCCGGCCGAACAGGCGGCATGGTACGACCGTCTCGCCGAGTATGGCGGTGGGCGCCGCGTCATCGCCGGGCTCGGCGGCCAAGGCGCCGCTCCGGCGCAGCCGGCGCTGAAGGCTCCCTACATCGAGGCGCTGGCGGCGGCCGGCAAGGGCAGGGAACTGGCACAGGCCCTGCGCACCGCCGTGCCCGAGGAAGCCGCCCCCGACCGCCTGCGCCGCTACGCCCGCCTCGCCGAGCAGACCGGGCAGCGCGCTGCCGCCGCCCAGGCCTGGACCGCCCTGCTGGCGCGCAAGCCCGAGGATGCCGACGCGCTGCGCCAGCTCGGCATGCTGGCCTATGACGAGAACCGCCTCGCCGACGCCGAACGGCTGCTGCGCCGCTACGTCGCCACCGGTCCCGACGATTACGAGGCCTATTATTTCCTAGGCGAGGCGCTGACCGCGCTGAAGCGCCCGACAGCGGCGGTTCCATTCTACCGCACCGCCCTGTCCCAACTGCGCCACCGCGCCGGCCGCGGTGATGCGGCGATCCAGACGGAGGCCAATCTGCTGAACCGGCTGGGCAAGGTCGATGACGCCGTGGCACTGTTCGAGGGCTTGCGCAAGCGCCGCCCGGCCGACCGCCAACTGAAGGCCGACTACGCATCGATGCTGATCGAAAACGGACGACTGCCGGAGGCCCGCCGTGTCCTGGCCCTTCCGTGATCGCTTGCGCGCCTCTGCGCTCTTTGCCTTAACCCTCCTCGCTGCCGCTCCCGCACACGCCCAATCGGCCTCGGCCCGGCTTGAAGCCGTGCGCGAGGACCGCGCTGCCCGTTTCGCCCTGCATTGGCCCGACCCGGTCGCCACCGAAATCCAGCGCGACGGCCGCGAACTGGTCCTGCGGTTCAACCGCCCGCTCGGCGAGGTCGCGCTCGACCGTGTGCCGGAGCGGCTGGAGTCCTGGGTCGACAACGTTCTCTATGGCTACGACAGCGTCGTCCTGGTGCTCGCCAGCGGCGTCGAGGCGACGGTCGCTGCCGATCGCACCGGCCTCAGCGTCGCCCTGACCCGCGCGCCCGCCGCCGTCCCCAGCCGGGAGGCGCAGGCCGCCGACCGTGCCGCCCGCCGGCGTCTCGACTATTTCCGCGCGCTGGCGCTGATGGAGGGCGGCGACGTCCGACCGGCACGAAGCCTGCTGCGCGATCTGCTGGAACAGGACCCCAGCGACGCCCAGTCCACCGCCCTGCTGGCCCAGGCGGAGGAATGGCTCGGCCGCTGGCGGGAGGCGATCCGCGCCTACGACACGGCGCTGGAGCTGACGCCCGACGAACCGTCCCTGGTGCAGGGCAAGGCGCTGCTTCTGCACGAGAATGCGGATCGCAACCGCCTCGACCTCGACTGGCAGAAGGTGCGCAACGCCGACCTGCAGCGCATCGCCCGCTTCAGCGGGGTGCAGGAGCTCGGCCGCTCCACCGCCTTCACCTGGAGCCTTGAGCGCCGCGAGGTCGATGTCGACGCCGCCCGCCGCGAAGATGGCCGGCTGGAGCCCTTCCACGGCGCCCGCTCCCGGCTGGAGGCGGCGCTGGTCCATGACTGGCCGGAGTGGGAGCGCTCGACCCTGTCGTTCTACGCCGCGCCGCAGACGCTGGGTGCCGGCTTCATCCAAGGCTGGCGCGGCGAGGAGTCGGAAATCCGTGCCGGCTTCGCCTGGAGCGAGCCGAGCTTCGCCTTCCTGGAAGGCATCGTCGACGGCGGCCGGCGCGACCGCCTGTTCTTCCAGCATGAGGACCGGCTGTCCGACCGCTGGTTCCTGTCGCTGGGCGCCGGCTACAACCGCTATGGCCTTGCCGGCGACGCCGATCTGGCGCGCAGCGCGACGGCGGAGGGATCGCTGCGCTACACGCTGAACGCGGCGGGTCCGCTGACCAGCGTCGCCTATGTGTTGGACGCCGAATATGTCGCCCACCGCGAGGAGCGGCAGGATGCGCTCGGTCAGCCTTACGTCCCGCTGCCGGCGGCGACGCGCGAGATCCACGCGCTGCAGCTGAATGCCGAGGATTTCCTGACCGATTACGTCCGCTATGCGGTGCAGGTCGGCTACGCCTATGACCGGCGGGGCCGCAGCGGGCCGCAGGGCGCCCTCTCGCTGGGGTGGGAACCAACGGACAATCTGGAGCTGAATTTCCGTGCCAGCCATGCCCGCTCCACATCGCGCGGCACAGCCAGCGCGGTGAACAGCGCCGGCGTCACTCTGGTCTGGCGTTATTGACGGTGTGTCAACACTTTATGGTTAAAAAAGGTGGACTGGTGATGCCGCGAAAGGGTCTGGGAATGACGGGTAAGGGTGTGCGGGCCGGTGGGGCGCTGCTGGCGGTGGGGCTGCTGCTGGCGGGCTGCAGCTTCGGCCGGATCAACAGCCGCGACTTCGCACAGCCGGGCGCCGTGCTGCCGGCCGGCTCGATCGTCGCCGTCCTGCCCTTCGAGAATCTGACCAACCACCCCAACGCCGGCCAGATCGCCGCCGACATCGTCTCGACCGAGCTGTACGGCGTCGACGGCCTCCGCAGCATGGAGGCGTCCCGCGTCCGCAGCCGCCTGTCAGCCGCCAAGCCGGCCGCCGACGCCACCGCCACAGACACGCCGGCCGACGCCGCACCGCTGGACGCCCAGACCGCCGGCCGGACGCTGGGGGTGGATGCGGTGCTGTCCGGCAGCGTGTCGGAATATGGTTACCAGCATGGCCTGCGCGAGGAGCCGGTGGTCGGCCTGAACGCCCGGCTGGTCCGCAGCTCCGACGGCGCCGTGCTGTGGACCTCCAGCCAGTCGGAGGCCGGCCGCGGCTATTTCAGCCGCGACAGCGTCAACAACGTCGCCCAGCGGGTGGTGACGCGGATGATCGACAGCCTGCGGCCGGTGGTAGCCGGTAATCCCTGAGGCCTTGCCCAGCATGAGCAGCCCGCCGAGTCCACCGCCCGCCGATGGCGCATCCCCCCGCCGCTGGTTCGGCCTGCGGCCGGTCGCGCTGCTGGAACTGCTGCTGTTCTTCGCGGTGGCGCTGGGGCTGGATGTCTGGCTGGGCGCCGGGGTCCGCTTCGACGGGGTGCAGCCGCATCCCTTCTGGATCCCGGTCCTGCTGCTGGCGATCCAGTACGGCACCAGCGAAGGCGTGCTGGCGGCGCTGGTGGCGTCGGTGGCGCTGCGGCTCGGCAACATGCCGGATGCCGGCATCGACCAGGACCTCTACGACCATCTCTTCACCCTGACGCGCGAGCCCATCCTGTGGCTGGTCGCCGCCGTGCTGTTCGGCGAGCTGCGCATGCGCCAGCTGCGCGAGCGCGACGAACTGCGCGCCGGCCTTGCCGCCGCCCGGCAGGAGGCGGAGGCCATCGCCCGCTCCTACCGCGCGCTGAAATCGGTGAAGGAAAGCCTGGAGACCCGCGTCGCCGGCCAGCTGCGCACCGTCTTCACCCTCTATCAGGCCGCCAAGTCCATCGACCATCTGGACGAGGGGGAGGTGATGCTGGGCGTCGCCGACCTCGTCCGCACCGTCATGAAGCCGGAGAAGTTCTCGCTGTTCCTGCTGAACAACGACGTGCTGGAATCGGTGACGAACGAGGGCTGGGACGACGAGCACGACAGCTATGCCCGCTGGTTCGACAGCGGCACTCCGCTGTTCCAGACCGTGATCGCCCGCCAGCGGCAGCTCTGCGTCAACCGGGTGGAGGACGAGCGCATCCTGGCCGGCGAGGGCGTTCTGGCCGGACCGCTGGTCAGCAGCGACACCGGCGAGGTCGTCGGCATGGTGAAGGTCGAAAGCCTGGGCTTCACCGACCTCAGCGTCAACACGGTCGAGAATTTCCGCATCCTGTGCGAATGGATCGGCACCGCGCTGGCCAAGGCGCGCCAGTTCCGCACCGCCAACGAACAGCGCGTCTTCACCGACGACGCGCTCTACTCCTCCAGCTACATCGGCCGGCAGGCGGAGTTCCTGGCCCTGCTCGGCCGCCGCATGGGGTTCGAGACGACGGCCATCACCATTCGCCCCACCGGCCTGTCCCGCCTGTCGGTCGGCCAGCGCGCCGACCTTGCCGCCGCCATCGGCACGGCGGTGCGCGGCAGCCTGCGCGACACCGATCTTGCCTGCGACTTCGGCCAGCAGGGCGCCTCCTTCGGCGTGATCCTGGCCGGCACGCCGCTGGAAGGTGCCAAGCTGGTGGAGGCGAAGCTGGAACGCGCGGTGCGCCGGGAGTTGCCCGACGGGCTGGCCAACATCCCCATCGGCTTCGTCACCCGCCGGGTCGAGCCGACGGAGCCGGAGCCGGCCGCCGACAAAGCCGTGCCGGAGGGGGCGGGATGACCGGCCCCGCTCTTGATTCCGCTGAAACCATCGGCACGCTGGCGGGCGACCGCCCGGCCGCGGGCACGGCCGAGCTGGTGGCGGCGACGGTCGGCGCCGGCCTGCTCGATGCCGGGGCATTGGCCTTCGGCCTGTCCGGCATCCCCTTCGCCGCGCCATCAGCCGCGGCGCTGCATCTGCTGCTCTGCGGACTGGTCGGGTTGTGGCTGCGCAGCCGGGCGCGGCGGGGCCGCGACCTGCGGCTGGCCGGGCTGCTGCTGGTCATCATGGTGCCGCTGGGTCCGCTGGGCGCCCTCTGCACGCTGGTGACCGCCGCGCTGCTGGCGCTGTTCAGCCGCTATGCCACCGGCTTCCAGGACTGGTATCTCTCCCTCTTCCCCGAAAGCGAGACTGGTCCGGCGCAGGAGCTGTACGAACTGATCGTGTCGGGTCGCGAGAACGCCCATCTGGTCGCCGGCGAATCCTTCACCGACATGATGTGGATGGGCACGCCGCAGCAGAAGCAGGCGGTGATCGCCCTGGTCGCCCGCCATTTCCGCCCGGCCTTCACGCCCGCGCTGAAGGCCGGCCTCGCCGATGCCGACCCGTCTGTCCGCGTCCAGGCCGCCACCGCGACCGCGCGGGTGGAGCATGAGTTCAACGAACGCTGGCTTTCGCTCGATCATGCCGCCCGCGCCCATCCGGACGACGCCGGCGCCCTGGCCGCCCTGTCCCGCCACCTCGACGACTACGCCTTCTGCGGCCTACTCGATTCCAACCGCGAGGCGGAAATCCGCGAGAAGGCGCTGGACGGCTACCGCCGCAGCCTGGAACTGGCGCCCGATGACGACAGTATCCGCCTCGACCTCGGCCGGCTGCTGCTGCGCTGCGGACTGGCGGCGGAGGCGGCGGCGAGGCTGGAACCGCTGATCGACCGCACGTCCGACAGCCGCATCCTGTTCTGGTATGCCGAGAGCCTGTTCCGGCTCGGCCGCTTCACTGACCTGCGGGCGCTGCCCATCCGCCGGCCCGACCTGCTGGGCGACGGGGCGGCGCTGCCCGATGCGCTGCGCGACGTCTTCGCCCTGTGGCGCGACAATGATCCGGCCGACGCCGAGACCGCTGCCGAGGAACTGGCCGCATGAGCCGCTCCCCGTCCCAGCCGCTCCCGCCCGAGGCGCCCCGCGCCCCCAAGGCCGACGTCTGCCTGCTGATGGAGGGGTCCTATCCCTATGTCGCCGGCGGCGTGTCGACCTGGACGCACGACCTGATCCGCTCGCACTCCGACCTGACCTTCCACATCGTGGCGCTGGTCGCCGACCGTGGCGCCCGCAAGCTCGCCTATGATCTGCCGTCCAACGTCACCGGCCTGACCCACGTCTATCTGCAGGATCCCCCCGCCGGGTGGCGCTGGCAGCCCGGCACCGGGCGGCTGGTGGCGGCCCTGGAAAAGCCGCTCGCCCGCTTGCAGCAGGGCGGAGGGCTGGCCGAGGTGGCGGAGGTTCTGCGCCTGCTAGCTCCCCGGCGCGGCCGGATCGGCAAGCGGGCGCTGCTGAATTCCGAGGACGCCTTCCAGATGGTGGTGCGCATGTGCAGGGCCGCCCTGCCGGACGCCTCCTTCCTCGAATATTTCTGGGGCAGCCGGGCACTGATGAGCGGGCTGTTCGCCACGCTGCTGGTTCCTATGCCGCAGGCGTCGGTCTATCATGCCATCTCCACCGGCTATGCCGGGCTGTTTGCGGCGCGGGCGCGGCTGGAGACCGGGCGGCCGGCCCTGCTGACCGAACACGGCATCTACACCAACGAACGGCGCATCGAGATCCTGATGGCCGAATGGCTGTTCGAGGGCGCCGACACCTCGCTCGCACTCGACCGCAAGAAGCGCGACCTGCGCGATCTGTGGTTGGACACCTTCGCCAGCTACTCCAAGGCCTGTTACGACGCCTGCGACCGCATCATCACCTTGTACGGCGGAAACCAGGAGTTCCAGCGCCGGCAGGGCGCCGACCCGGCCAAGCTGATGATCGTGCCCAACGGCATCGACTATGCCGGCTATTCCCAGGTCCGGCGCGACCCGACGCCGCGCCCGCCCACCATCGCCCTGATCGGCCGCGTCGTGCCGATCAAGGACGTGAAGACCTACATCCGCGCCGCCGGCATCCTGCGCGAGGACATCCCCGACCTGAAGGCAATGATCCTCGGCCCGCTGGAGGAGGACCCCGGCTATGTCGAGGAATGCCGGACCATCGTGAAGCATCTGGGGCTGGAGCAGACGGTGATCTTCGCCGGCCGGGTCAAGCTGACCGACTGGCTGGGCAAGATCGACGCCATCGCCCTGACCAGCGTCAGCGAGGCGCAGCCGCTGGTGATCCTGGAGGCCGGGGCGTCCGGCGTGCCGACGGTTGCGACCGATGTCGGATCCTGTTCGGAACTGCTGATGGGCCGTCCGGACGAGGTGCCGCCGCTGGGTCCGGGCGGGGCGGTGACGCCGCTGGCCAGCCCGCTCGACACCGCGCGGGAGTTGCGCGCCCTTCTGCTCGACCGCCCCTGGAGGGAGCGCTGCGCGCAGGCCATTGCCCGGCGCGTCGCCCAGTCCTACGACAAGGTCGCCATCGACCGCGTCTATCGCGCCATCTATGACGAGCACATCGCCATGCCGACCCGGCCGTCCCTGGACCACGCCGACTTCGACCTGAAGGGAGCCGCCTGAGATGGCCGGCATCGGCTTCGCGCTCCGCCGGCTGGCCCGGCGCGACGATCTGCTGGGGGTGTTGCAGGGCTATGCCCATTCCGCCTTCATCACGTCCGGCCCCTGGATGTTCACCATCCTGGCGTTGGCCGGCATCACGCTGTTCGGCCGCGATCTGGTGGGGCCGGAGCAGCTGACGCTGTTCCGGGTGGTGGTGATCTACAATTTCTGCTTCTCGGTGGTGCTCACCGGGCCGCTGGTGCTGGTCGCCACCCGCTATCTCGCCGACGCCATCTATGCCAAGGAGGTGGAGGCGGCGCCCGGCATGCTGCTGGCGACGCTGGGGCTGGCCTATGCCATCGCCGGCCTGACCGCCGGACCTTTCTACCTGCTGTTCAGCGGCCTGCCGCTGCCGATCATGCTGGGTGGGCTGGCGAACTTCTTCCTGGTCTGCGGCATCTGGGTGGTGTCGATCTTCCTGTCGGCGCTGAAGGACTATCTGGCGGTCACCATCGCCTTCGGCGTCGGCATGACCACCGGCATGGCCGGGGCGGTGTTGCTGGGCGACCGCTTCGGCGCGGCGGGGATGATCTGGGGCTTTTCCGCCGGGCTGGCGGTGATCCAGTTCGGGTTGATCGCGCGGGTCCTGGCCGAATATCCCTATCCGGTCGGCCGGCTGTTCGACTTCCTGTCCTATTTCCGCAAATACGCCGATCTGGCGCTGATCGGCTTTTTCGCCAACGCCGCGGTCTGGACCGACAAGTGGATCATGTGGTTCGCGCCGGAGCGCGAACTGGTCTCCGGCGCCATGGCGATCTACAGCGCCTATGACGGCGCCATGTTCATCGCCTATCTGACGACGCTGCCGGCGCTGACCCTGTTCACGGTGAACATCGAGACCCGCTTCTTCGAGCATTACCAAGCCTTCTACCGCGACATCCAGAAGCACGCGACCTTCGATCAGATCGCCCGCAACCACCGCGCCATCATCGCCGCCCTGCTCGACAGCAGTCGCAATCTGGTGATCCTTCAAGGAGCGGTCTGCGCCGTCTGCATCTTCCTGGCCCCGGCCATCGTCGGTGCCATCGGCCTGCAGTACCAGCAGATTGGCATGTTTCGCTTCGGCGTGCTGGGCGCCTTCTTCCAGGTGATGTTCCTGTTCTGCACGACGCGGAACGGGGTGGCGGCGAAGCGCGTCCAGCGCGAGATCGGCGTCACCTACAAGACCGCTTGGCGCATGTGCCACCTGATCCGGCACTACATGGGCTATGTGGACGGCGACGACGCTCTGGGCGGCCCGAACGGCCAGCCGGTCGAGGTCGATCACGCCT
>NZ_CAMLJP010000003.1 GCF_946480385.1 uncultured Azospirillum sp. | reverse complement strand
GTGATCCGGTGTGTCGGCAGGGGAGGGGAGTGCGCGCAAAGAAAATGCCCTCCCCGGGTAGGGGAGGGCAGGGGTAAACCCAATCGAAAACCGGCCCGATCGAAAACCAGTGGAGATCAGGCGACCGCCAGCTGCTCCAGACCGCGGCGCGCGACCGGCAGCGACACCGCCGTCTCGTAGCGCCAGGCGCTGCGGTCGGCGAACAGGGCGCGCAGCAGCTGGTTGTTCAGCGCGTGGCCGGACCGCACGCCGTGGAAATGACCGACGATCGGCGCACCGGCCAGATACAGGTCGCCGACGGCGTCCAGGATCTTGTGGCGCACGAACTCGTCCTTGAAGCGCAGGCCCTCGGCGTTCATCACCGTGTCGCCGGAGATGACCACCGCGTTGTCCAGCGAGCCGCCACGGGCGAGGCCCATCTTGCGCAGCCCCTCGACCTCATGCAGGAAGCCGAAGGTGCGGGCGCGGCTGATCTCGTCCTTGAAGCTGTCCGGGTCGATCTCCAGCGCACGGGCCTGACGGGAGATGGCGGCGCTGTCGAAGTCGATCTCGAAGCTGTAGCTGGTGGCGTCGTCCGGGGTGAAGGAGGCGCTCTTGACGCCGTCGCCAATGACGACCGGCTTCAGGATGCGGATGATGCGGCGGGGCGACTTCTGCACGGCGACGCCGGCCTGCTCGATGGCGGCGACGAAGGGGGCGGCGCTGCCATCCATGATCGGCACCTCGATGCCGTCCAGCGACACGATGGCGTTGTCGATGCCGCAGCCGGCCAGTGCGGACATCAGATGTTCGATCGTGCCGACGGTGGTGCCATGCTCGTTGCCGATCACGGTGCACAGGCGGGTGTCGACCACCGTGTCCCAGCGCGCCGGAATGACGGCGGCGGCCCCTTGACGGTCGGTGCGCAGAAAGATGATCCCGGAATTCGCATCGGCCGGCGAAATCGTCAGCGTGACGATGACGCCCGAATGCAGCCCGACGCCGGCGATGGTCACCGACTTCTTCAGGGTCTGCTGGAACATTCCGTCCGCGTTGCTGCGATTGTTGGCCACGATGTCTTTTCCATCTTGGTCGTGAAGGAGAGGTTCCCAGCAATGCCGCGCCGCATGATCTTTGAAGATCATCACGTCGGCAGCGTTCGCTTTCGACCATGCTGATAGGTAACACCCGAGGTTGGAAATCGGCAAATCACTCATTGTTACCGTTTGTTGCAGGGCAAAAGTGGTGCGCAATACAAGCAATCAGCTTGGCCCTGCATGAAAGAGGCAACAAAAAATCCCCGGAGACGCACGAGGGCGCCGCCGGGGTCCGAAAGGTTCGGTCAGGTTGTGGAGCCGCCGGCACCGCGATTAGGAGGCTGCGGCGACGGCGGTTATCTCCGGCTTTCGCCGGGATCGGCCGGCCGCCGGAAAGAGTCCGGCGGCCAAGATCGGTTCACGTCCGGGGCGGTCCGTCCGCTCAGTTGGCCTGACGGCGCAGGAAGGCCGGGATGTCCAGTTCCTCCTGCTCACCCGGCTTGGCATCGACCCGCGGGGCCGGAGCCTGCGCCTGCGGAGCGGCCGGATAGCCCGGAGCCTGCTGCGGAGCGGTCTGCTGCGGCGGGTAGGCCGGCTGCGGCTGCGGGGCCGCCGGATACTGGCCCGCCGGGTAGCCCTGGTGGGGCGCCTGCGGCTGCTGCGGATAGGCGGGCTGCTGCTGCGGATAGTTCTGGGGCGCGGGCTGATAGGCCTGCGGAGCCTGCTGCGGCTGGTACGCCTGCGGGGCCGGCTGACGCACGGGCTGGGGCGCCGGCGGGTGCGCCGGTTCGGACTTGCGGCCGAGGCCGGTCACCAGACCGAACAGGAAGTTGCCCTTGCGGGCCGGCGCCGGTTCCGGCGCGGGGGCCGGGGCCGGACCGACGGACAGGCCGCCGGGGTGCTGCTGATGACCTTGCGGCGCGGCATGGTGGTGCTGCTGCGGAGCGGCCATCGGCGCAGGCTGCTGCGGCTGATGCTGCTGCGGCTGATGCTGCTGCGGCTGCTGGTGACCCTGCATCTGCGGCGCCTGGGGGGCGTGCTGCTGGGGAGCCGGCTGCTGCGGAGTCGACAGCGGTGCGGCGCCGACGGTCATCGGCTGGCGCGGAGCATCGGCCGGCTTCGGCGCGAAGAAGTGGCCGCCCTGGTTCTCGCCATGCAGCGGACCGGCCGACGGCTTCGGCGCTTCCGCATGCTGTTGGGCCGCATGCTGCTGGGCTGTCTGCGGGTGGGGCTGCTGCTGGGCCGGGTCGTGCTGGATGGCGGCGGCACCGGCGGTGACCGGCTGCGGTGTGCGCAGGCCGGCGGCGGCGCTCGGGATGGCCGAGGCCTGGGCGGCGGCCGGAGCCGGCGCGCCGGTCAGGTTGCCGGGGGCGGCCGGCTTCTTGGCGCGGTCGCCGGGGACCAGCGACAGGTTGACCGGGTGCAGGGTGCGCGGGTTGCTCATCGCCGCGGCGTCGATGCCGGTGGCGACGACCGACACGCGCATCACGCCGTCCAGCGAGCTGTCGAAGGTCGAGCCGAAGATGATGTTGGCGTCGGGATCGACCTCGTCACGGACGCGGTTGGCCGCCTCGTCGACCTCGAACAGGGTCATGTCGTAGCCGCCGGTGATGTTGATGAGGACGCCGCGGGCGCCCTTCATCGACACGTCGTCCAGCAGCGGGTTGGAGATGGCGGCCTCGGCGGCCTCGATGGCGCGGCGTTCGCCGCCGGCCTCGCCGGTGCCCATCATCGCCTTGCCCATCTCGGTCATCACGGACCGGATGTCGGCGAAATCCAGGTTGATCAGGCCGGGCATGACCATCAGGTCGGTGACGCCGCGCACGCCCGAATGCAGAACGTCGTCGGCCATCTTGAAGGCGTCCGCGAAGGTCGTCTTCTCGTTGGCGATGCGGAACAGGTTCTGGTTCGGGATGATGATGAGGGTGTCGACATACTGCTGCAGTTCGGCGATGCCGCCTTCCGCCAGCCGCATGCGGTGACCGCCCTCGAAATGGAAGGGCTTGGTGACGACGCCGACGGTCAGGATGCCGCGCTCGCGGGCCGCGCGCGCGATGACCGGGGCCGCACCGGTGCCGGTGCCGCCGCCCATGCCGGCGGTGATGAACACCATGTTGGAGCCTTCGAGATACTGGACGATCTCGTCGATCTGCTCCTCGGCCGAGGCACGGCCGACATCCGGCTTGGAGCCGGCGCCCAGGCCGCGGGTGGTGCCGGTGCCCAGCTGGATGCGCTTCTCGCACAAGGAACCCTTCAGCGCCTGCGCGTCGGTGTTGCCGACGACGAAGTCCACGCCTTCCAGGTTCGACTTGATCATGTTGTTGACGGCGTTGCCGCCGGCGCCGCCGACGCCGAACACGGTGATGCGCGGCTTCAGCTCGGGCTCGATCTGGGGGATGGTCACGTTGATCATTCTGTTCAGGCCTCCACAACCTGTTTTCGTTGGGTTTGATGTTTGATATGCCGCGACCGGCGCCCGGTTGTGTCCGGTGTCTGTCCGATCGGGAATCGGTGAATGGCGGCGGCGGGGAGAGTCATCTAGAGATTCTCCCGCAGCCACAGGCCGACGCGGCCGAGGAGTCCGGTTGACGCGACCGCCTCTTGGCCGGTCACCATCAGCTCCGTCGGGTTGCGGACGGCATGTAGGAGAAGGCCCGCCACCGTCGAGAAGGCCGGTCCGCCATGCGCCTCGTTGAGGCCGGCGATCCGGGTGGGACGGGCGATGCGGACCTGCTTGTCCAGGATGGGGGCGGCCATCTCGCGCGTGTTGGGCAACTGGCTGGCACCGCCCGTCAACACGACGCGCCGGCCGACAAGTTGGGAATGGCCCGACTGCTCGATGGCGCTGCGCACCTCTTCGAAGATCTCTTCCATCCGCGCCTGGATGATGCTGACCAGGAAGGAGCGCGGGTGGCTGGCGGTGCCGCTGCCGCTGCGCTCGTCCTCGCCGATCTGCGGCACCTCGATCATCTCGCGCTCGTCGGCCGGGTTCACCCGGGCGCTGCCGTAGAGCACCTTCAGCCGTTCAGCATGGGACAGCGGCGTGGTCAGGCCGTGGGCGATGTCGTTGGTGACGTGGCGCCCGCCGAGCGGCACGAAGCCGGTCCACACCAGATTGCCTTCGGCGAAGATCGAGATGGTGGTGCCGCCGCCGCCGATGTCGACGCAGGCGGCCCCCATCTCCATCTCGTCCTCCACCAGACAGGCGAGGCCGGAGGCGAAGGGGCTGACCACGACGGATTCGATGTTCAGGTGGCAGCGGGCGACGCAGGCGCCCAGCGTGAGAATGGCGCCCTTGGCCGCCGTGACCACATGCAGCTGGGTGCCCAGCGTATGGCCGCTCATCCCTTTGGGATCGCGGATGCCGCGGATGCCGTCCAGGGTGAAGCTCAGGGGGATGGTGTGGATCAGCGCCTGATCGGGGCCGGCCTGCAGGGTGCGCGCATGGGCCATGGCGCGGCGGATGTCGCCCTCCGTCACCTCCTGGCCGGAAACCGGGACGGTGGCGGTGAAGGCGTGGGAGCGGGGATTGCCCATCGACAGGTTGACGACGACGTCGTGCACCGTCTCGCCGGCCATCTGTTCGGCGGCATGCACGGCGGCGCCGATCGAGGTCTCCGCCGCCTCCATGTCGATGATGGTCCCGGCGCGGATGCCCGTGGCGATCTGGTGGCCGACGCCGATCACGCGGAGGGAGCCGGGCTCCTCCATCCGCGCGATGACGCAGCACACCTTCGTCGAGCCGACGTCCAGCGCCGTGACGATCCCGCCACGGGCCGGCCGCTTCGGCTTCTTGGCACCGTTGAATCCCATCCCGAACATGCCCCCCAAAACTTCCCTTCTACCCCTGTCTGCCGGCGATAAGCGCTTCCCCACAAGAGCTTGCCGCCGGCCGGCCTTATGATTTCTTGCCGCTCTTCTTCTTCGTGTCGTCGTCCCAGCCCGGAAGCTGGGCGGTGGACGAGGTCTGGATCGCGGCGCGGTCCTGCAGGCGCATGTCGATGGTGACGATGTCGCGGTCCAGCACCCGGCTGGCGGTTTGCATCTGCTCCAGCTGGCGCAGCGCCCGGCGCATGTCGGCGGTGCCTTCCGGCAGCTTCACCGTCACGCCGTTGCTGAGCTGCAGGTTCCAGCGGCGGTCGCTGATCCAGCTGGCCGAGGACAGCAGCGGCGCGATGGTCGGCGCACTGTCCAGCGCCGACAGCAGGGTGTGGACCTGCTGCGGGGCGTTGGCGCCGATCACCTGCGGCAGAGTCTCGATCCGCTGGTTGCCGCGGCGCGCCAGTTCCGCCGCGTCGGCCAGCGGGCGGCCGGCGCGGTCGATGACGGTGAACTGGCGGTCATGCTGCCAGATCGCCATCGGCTGGCGTTCGGACAGGTGGATATAGAGGAAGCCGGGCAGCCGCCGCTCGATGGAGGCCGACGACACCCAGGGCAGTTCCTCCAGCCGCAGCTTGGCGTCGACCAGATCGATCGACAGGATCGGCTCGCCCCGGCGCACGCCCAGCGCATCGAGCACGGCGTCGCGCTCCGTCTCGCTGCGGCCGACCACCAGGATCTCCGACAGGCGGAAGCCCATGTCGCCGGTCAGCCGGATGACGCTGTCCTGCGCCGCCTCCAGCGTGTCGGCCAGGGTGCCGCGCTTCCAGGCGGAGCCGGCGGCGGCGGTCAGCCCCAGCACCGGCACCAGCAGCAGCGCCGCCTTGACGGCGGAGCGGGTCCAGCGCGGCCAGGCGCGGCGCCGCTTGCCTTTCTGCGCCGACGCGGCCATGGCGCGCGGCGGGGTCGGCATCTCGTCCCGGGCGCGCGCACCGGCGGCGGCGGCGCGAAAATCCGGGTCGGCCATCAGGCGAGCTGACATGCGGCGTTCTCCACGAGCCAGCCGACCAGCGCGCCGTAGGTGATCCCCACATGCGCGGCCTGTTCGGGCACCAGCGACAGGGGCGTCATGCCCGGCTGGTTGTTGATCTCCAGGAAGTACAGACCGTCCGTTCCCGGCCGGCTGTCATCCCAGCGGAAGTCGCTGCGCGACACGCCCCGGCAGCCCAGGGTGTGGTGCGCAAGCACCGCCAGCCGCTTCGCCTCCTCCGCCACCGCCTCGGGGACCGCGGCGGGGATGGTGTGGACGGCGTGGCCGGCGCTGTATTTCGCGGTGTAGTCGTAGACCTGAGCCTGAAAGACGATCTCGGTCACCGCCAAAGCGCGGTCACCCATGACGCCCACGGTCAGCTCGCGACCGGGGATGAACTCTTCGATCAGTGCGCGCTCGCCAAAGGTCCACGCATCGCCGACCGGGCTGTTCTGCCCCTCGCGGACCAGGGTTACGCCAACGGTCGAGCCTTCGTCCACAGGCTTGACGATATAGGGCGCCGGCATGGGGTGGGTGCCGCCGGTGATCTGTCCCCGGGACAGGACCATGCCTTTGGGAGAGCGGATGCCGACGGTGTCCAGCACCCGCTTCGTCATCGCCTTGTCCATGGCGATGGCGGCGGCCTGGACGCCCGAATGGGTGTAGGGCAGGCCGAGGAACTCCAGCACGCCCTGGATCGTCCCATCCTCGCCGCCACGGCCATGGAGGGCGTTGAACACCACGTCGGGACGCGGGTTGGTCAGGGCATGCATCAGCCCGCCCAGGTCGCGCTGCACGTCGACGGCGGTGACGCGGTAGCCTTCCTCCTCCAGCGCCTTGGCGACGCCGGCCCCGCTGACCAGCGACACCTCGCGCTCGGCCGACCAGCCGCCCATCAGGACGGCGACATGTTTCTTTTGGGCGTGGAGCAGGGCTTCGGTCATTGGGCGGTGCTTCCTTCGGCGGCAGCGATGCCGATGCGCTTGATTTCCCACTCCAGCGTGACGCCGCTGGTCTCGAACACGCGGCGGCGGACCTCCTCGCCCAGCGCTTCCAGCTGGGCGGCGGTGGCCGTGCCGTTGTTGATCAGGAAGTTGCAGTGCTTTTCCGACACCTGGGCGTCGCCGATGGACAGGCCGCGGCAGCCGGCCTTGTCGATCAGTTCCCAGGCCTTGTGGCCTTCCGGATTCTTGAAGGTCGAGCCACCGGTGCGGGAGCGGACCGGCTGGCTGTCGGCGCGCTTGTCGGAGATCTCGGCCATGCGGCGGGCGATCTCCAGCGGGTTGCCGGGCTCACCGCGCAGGATCGCGCCGGTGAAGATGCAGTCCTCCGGCGCTGCGCTGTGGCGGTAGGTGAAGCCCATGCCGGCATGGCTGAACTCCAGCCGCCGGCCGTCGCGGGCGACCGCGGTGGCCGAGACCAGCACGTCGGCAAGCTCGCGGCCATAGGCGCCGCCGTTCATGCGCAGGGCGCCGCCGATGGTGCCGGGAATACCGGAGAGGAACTCCAGCCCGGCGATCCCGGCGTCGCGGGCGACCATGGCGACGTTGAGGTCGAGCGCCGCCGCACCGGTGGTCAGCGTCATTCCATCTGCCGCGATGTCGGTGAAGCCGCGGCCGAGCCGGATGGTAACGCCCGGCACGCCGCCGTCCCGCACCAGCAGGTTGGAGGCGACGCCGATCACCGTCACCGGCACCTCGGCCGGCAGGGCGGCCAGGAAGTCGGCGAGGTCGTCCGCGTCGGCCGGGCGGAACATCACCTCGGCCGGGCCGCCGACGCGGAACCACGTCACCGGTGCCAGCGAGGCGTCGGCGGTCAGCCGGCCGCGCACCGCGGGCATCCGTGTCATCAGATGGTCGTTGGGCAGGTGGCCGTCTGCCGGGCTCATGCGGGGCGCTGCCGTCATCGCGTGGCGCCGTAGAGGGACGACAGCTCGCCCGGCAGGGCGTTCGCCCACTGGGTGATGTTGCCGGCGCCCAGGCAGACGACGAAGTCGCCGGGCCGCGCCATCTCGCGCACGACCTGCGCCAGTTCCTGCTGGTTCTGCAGGGCCACGACATGGCGGTGGCCGTGCATGCGCAGGCCCTCCACCAGGCTGTCGCGGCTGACACCCTCGATTGGCGCCTCACCGGCGGCATAGACGTCGGCGACGATCACGGCGTCGGCGTCGTTGAAGCAGGTGCAGAACTCCTCGAACAGGGCGGCGAGGCGGGAGTAGCGGTGCGGCTGGACCACGGCGATGGTGCGGCCGGTGCCGGCGGTGCGCGCAGCCTTTAGCACCGCGGCGATCTCCACCGGGTGGTGGCCGTAATCGTCGATGACGGTGATGCCGTTGGCCTCGCCGGTCTTGGTGAAGCGGCGCTTCACGCCCTGGAACTTGGCCATGCTGTCGCGCATCACCACGTCGGGCAGGCCCATCTCGTTGCCGACCGCGAAGCAGGCCAGCGAGTTCTGGACGTTGTGCGGCCCGTACATCGGCAGGCGCACGCCGGCGATGGCGCGGCTCTCGCCGGTGTGGCGGTCATAGATCAGCACGTCGTACTTGGCGCCGTCCGGACCCAGCTCCACGTTCACCGCGCGGATGTCGGCCTGCGGCGAGAAGCCGTAGGTGACGATGCGGCGGTCCGACACGCGGGGGATCATCGCCTGCACCTCGGGATGGTCGATGCAGAGCGCGGCGAAGCCGTAGAAGGGAATGTTCTGGACGAAGCTGTCAAAGGCGGCCCGCGCGTTGTCGAAGGTGCCGTAGAAGTCCAGATGCTCCGGATCCATGTTGGTGACGACGGCGATGCAGGCCGGCAGCTTCACGAAGGTGCCGTCGCTCTCGTCCGCCTCGACCACCATCCAGTCGCCGGTGCCGAGCCGGGTGTTGGAGCCGTAGGCGTTGATGATGCCGCCGTTGATGACCGTGGGGTCGAGGTTGGCATGCTCCAGCATATGGCCGACCATCGAGGTCGTCGTGGTCTTGCCATGGGTGCCGCCGATGGCGATGGCCCATTTCAGGCGCATCAGCTCGCCCAGCATCTCGGCGCGGCGGACCACCGGCACCAGGGCGGCGCGGGCGGCCACCACCTCCGGATTGTCGCGCTTGACGGCGGAGGAGACGACGACCACAGCGGCGCCGGCGATGTTCTCGCCGCGATGGCCGACGAACACCTTGATGCCCAGCTCGCGCAGGCGCTTGACGTTGGCGTTCTCGGCGAGGTCGGAGCCCTGGACGGTATAGCCCAGGTTCCGCAGCACCTCGGCGATGCCGCTCATGCCGATGCCGCCGATGCCGACGAAGTGGATGGTGCCGATCGAGAGGGGGAGGGCGCGCATGTCAGGCTTACTTTCCGCGGCGAAGCATCAGGCGAAGGGTGGCGTCGACCGCCTCATCGGACAGGTCGTCGGGGAGGGGCTGCGATCCGTGGATCATCGACAGGCGGTCACGCAGGAAGCCGCCTTCGGCGAGGAAGCGCGGCACCAGCGGGCAGCCGGGGCGGTTGTACCAGCCGCCCTCGGTCCGCGTCATGTCCGCCGGCCAGTCCTGCAGCGGACGGGGCGTCGGTCGGGTCAGAGTCCTGGCTTTGATCATTCCGCGGCCCCCTTGGCGCTGGCGCCGGCGGCGGACCGCCGGGCGTTGTGGGATTGGTCGTGGTCAGTCAGGTTTGTGTCGGTCAGGCTTGGATCGGTGTCGAAGGAACTGATGCGGGCATTCCGGCCGCCGTCCAGCATCGCCAGCACGGCATCGGCCAGTGCGGTGGCGGCGTCGGCGGTGCCCCAGTCGTGGGCGGCCCGCGCCGATGCTGCGAGCGCCTGCGGGTCGGCCAGCAGGGAGGACAGCCGCTCGGCAAGCGCCTGGGCGGTGAAGGAGGGCTGCGGCACCAGCCAGGCGGCGCCGGCCTCGGCCAGATGGCGGGCGTTGGCGGTCTGGTGGTCGTCGGTGGCGTGCGGGTAGGGCACCAGGATCGCCGGACGGCCGACGCAGGTCAGCTCGGCGATGGTGGAGGCGCCGGCGCGGGTGATGGCGAGGTGGCAGGCGGCCAGCCGTTCCGGCACGTCGCGGAAGAAGGTCTGCAGCTCCAGCCGGGCGAGGCCCAGCGGTTCCAGCGCGTCGCGGGCGGCTTCCAGGTCTTCCGGGCGGCATTGCTGCGCCAGATGGATGCGGGCGCGCATCTCCTCCGGCAACAGGGCGAGCGCCGCCGGGATCACCTCGGAAAAGACGCGGGCACCCTGGCTGCCGCCCATCACCAGCAGGCGGATCGGGCCGGTGGCGCCGGGCGCCTCGTAGGGGGAGAGGCGGCGGGCGGCGACCGCCGGACGGACCGGGTTACCGGTGCGGACCATCTTGGCGCGCTGCGCCTCGCCCAGCTTCTCGATGTCGGAAAAGGCAACGGCGATGCGGCTGGCCCCGGCGATCAGCATCCGGTTGGCGCGGCCCAGCACGGCGTTCTGTTCGTGCAGCAGGGCCGGCAGCTTCGACTGGATTGCGGCATAGACGGTGGGCACGGACGGGTAGCCGCCGAAACCGACGACCGCGGCGGGATCGAGCCGGCGCATCAGCGCCCGCGCCTCCAGCAGGCCGAGCCCCATCTGCAGGGCGGCCTTCAGTTTGCCGGCGATGCCAGCGCCGGGCGAGGCGGCGCGGATGCGGTGGACCGGCACCTCCGGCAGATTCTCGCCGAAGGCGTGGCCGCGCTTGTCGGTGACCAGCGTCACCGCGCGGCCGCGGGACAGCAGCTCGCGCGCCAGCGCTTCGGCCGGGAACATGTGTCCGCCGGTGCCGCCCGCTGCCAGCACGATCACTTTGTTGGCGTTCGCGTCGTAGGTCGTCGCGCTCAAGTCCGTCGGCCTCCTCATTCCAGGGGGCCGAAGCGTTTGCGTGTCAAAGCCAGAACCATACCCATGCCGAACCCGAGTGCGAGCAGCGAGGAGCCGCCGTAGGAGATGAACGGCAGGGTCATGCCCTTGGTCGGCATAAGATGCAAGGACGAACCCATGTTGATCGCCGCCTGAAGCCCGAACTGGATCAGAAGACCGGCGGCGGCGAGCAGGACGAAGTAGTTGTTGTCGTTGAAGATGCGGGCGAACCCACGCAGAACGACAAAGGCGAACAGCACCACCAGCCCTAAGCAGAAGATCAGCCCCAGCTCTTCCCCGGCGACGGCGAAGATGAAGTCGGCATGGCTGTCGGGCAGGTAGAACTTCACCGTGCCCTGACCGGGGCCGGTGCCCATCAGGCCGCCGTTGGCGAAGGCCTCTAGCGAGCGGTTGACCTGATAGTTGTCGCCGGCATGCGGGTCGAGGAAGCGGTCGATGCGGCTGGTGACGTGCGGCAGCGTGTAATAGGCGCCGATCAGCCCGACGATGCCCAGCCCGCCGAGCCCCATCACCAGCACGAGGTTCAGCCCGGCCAGGAAGAACTGGGTGAACCAGACGGCGGAGACGACGAAGGTCATGCCCAGGTCGGGCTGCAGGATCAGGCCGACCATGGTGATGCCGTACAGCACCATCGACACCAGCGCGCCGGGGAAGCCCGGATTGGTGCGCGACAGCGAGAACAGCCAGGCCGCGACAACGGCGAAGGCCGGTTTCACGAACTCCGACGGTTGGATCGACAGGCCGGGGACGTGGATCCAGCGGCGGGCGCCCTTGATCTCCACACCCACCACGAGCGTGGCGTAGACCAGCACCACCGAGATCAGGAACACCCCCAGCGCCACCCGCCGCACGCCGCGCGGGCTGAGCAGCGAGACGCCGATCATGATGATGATCGCGGGGATCAGCATCATTACGTGGCGTTCGACGAAATAGAAGGTGTCCTGGATGCCGATGCGCTCCGCCACCGGCGGGCTGGCCGCGGTGATCAGCACGGTGCCGAGGAACATCAGCAGGGCGACGGCGCCCAGCTGCCAGCGGTCGACGGTCCACCACCAGCGGCCGAAGATCGATTGGTCGGTGCGGTCGAAGGTGATCATGCAACGCCTCCGATGGTACCGGTCCCGGTGTTCTCATGCGCCTCGATGACGCCCGCGACATAGGCCGCGAAGGCGTCGCCGCGCTTCTCGAAATTGGCGAACTGGTCCCACGACGCGCAGGCCGGGGACAACAGCACGCAGGCGCCCTCCAGCCGCTCCGCCAGCGCCATGCCGGCCGCCTTCGCGGTTGCGACATCCAGCGTTCCGCAGCGTGTATAGGCAATGCCCTGTGCATCGAGCCATGGGGCGAATTGTTCCTGCGCCTCGCCGATCAGGAAGGCGTGGCGCACGCGGCCCATATAGCCCTCCAGCCCGTTCAGTCCGGTGTCCTTGGCCTGTCCGCCGAGAATCCAGTAGATCGGGACGAAGGTCGCCAGCGCCTTTTCCGTAGCGTCGGCGTTGGTCGCCTTGCTGTCGTTGACGAAGCGCACGCCCTCCAGTGTTCCGACCAACTGCTGCCGGTGGGCGAGGCCGGGGAAGGTCGCCATCGCCGCGACGATGGCCGGCACCGGCAGGCCGGCGGCCTTGCAGGTGGCGAAGGCGGCTGCGGCATTCTGCCAGTTGTGGGCACCCAGCAGGGTCGGCAGCGCCGACAGCTCAACCACCCGCGCCGCCTCGCCGTCGGTGTCGTCGACCAGCCAGCCGTCGGCGGCATAGACGCCGCCCGCCACCGGCCCCCGGGCGGAGATCGGCCAGATGCGCTGGTCGCCGGCGGCGACGAGGTCGGCGTGGATCGTCCGGCAATGCTCGTCGTCCACGCCTATCACCGCGGTGCGCGGCCAGGTCTGGCGGTGGAAGATCAGCTTCTTCGCGGCGACATAGCCCTCCATCCCGCCATGGCGGGCGAGATGGTCGGGCGTGATGTTCAGCAGGACCGCGATGTCGAAGGTGATGGAGTGGGTCAGCTCCAGCTGGTAGCTCGACATCTCCAGCACGCAGGTGTTGCCCGCCCCGATGGGATCGAAGGTCAGCACCGGCGTGCCGAGGTTGCCGCCCACGGCGGCCTTGCGCCCGGCGGCGGCCAGGATGTGGCCGATCAGCGTGGTGGTGGTCGATTTGCCGTTGGTGCCGGTGATGCCGATGAAGGCGCAGTCGCGCTCGGCCCGGCCCAGCAGTTCGATGTCGCAGATCAGCTCGATCCCGAGCGCGCGGGCGCGCTCGGCCACCGGGTGCGGCTTGGGGAAGGTGTGGGGGATGCCGGGGGACCAGACGATGGTGGTCAGGTCCGACAGGTCGGCGGTGGCGAGATCGACGACGGCGAAGCCCTCCGCCTCCGCGGCGGCGCGGGAGGCGGGATTGTCATCCCACACCCGCACCTCGGCGCCGCTGTCGCGCAGCGCGCGGGCGGTGGCGAGGCCGGACTTGCCCAGCCCCATCACCGCGACGGGCAGTTCCTGCATATAGAACAGGTCGATCATCGCCGGTCCCCCCTCAACGCAGCTTCAGCGTGGACAGGCCGACCAGCGCCAGGATCGAGGCGATGATCCAGAAGCGGATCACCACCGTCGGTTCGGCCCAGCCTTTTTTCTCGAAATGGTGGTGCAGCGGCGCCATGCGGAACACCCGCTTGCCGGTCAGCTTGAAGGAGGCGACCTGCACGATCACCGACACCGTCTCCAGTACGAACAGGCCGCCGATGATGGCGAGAACGATCTCGTGCTTGGTCACCACGCTGACCGCACCCAGCGCGCCGCCCAGCGACAGCGACCCGGTGTCGCCCATGAAGACCATCGCCGGCGGGGCGTTGTACCAGAGGAAGCCGATGCCGGCGCCGATCAGCGCGCCGCAGAAGATCGTCAGCTCGCCGGAGCCCGGCACATGATGGATCTGCAGGTAGTTGGCGAAGATCGCGTTGCCGGAGAGGTAGGAGATCAGCGCGAAGCAGCCGGCCGCGATCATCGTCGGCACGATGGCCAGCCCGTCCAGACCGTCGGTCAGGTTCACCGAATTCGATGCGCCGACCATGATGAAGGCGCCGAAGGGCACGAAGAACCAGGACAGCTGGATCAGGAAATCCTTGACGAAGGGCACCGCGACGCCGCCCGACAGCGGCGGGGCAGACACCCACATGATAAGCGCCGAGGCGACCAGCCCGATGGCGATCTCCCAGCCCAGGCGGAAGCGGCCGGACAGGCCCTTGGTGTTGCGCTTGGTCAGCTTCAGGTAATCGTCGCCGAAGCCGATCAGGCCGTAGCCGATGGTCACCAGCAGGACGATCCAGATATAGGCGTTGGTTAGGTCGGCCCACAGCAGGGTGCTGACTGTCATCGCGATCAGGATCATCAGGCCGCCCATGGTGGGCGTGCCCTTCTTCTTGAAATGGGTCTCCGGGCCGTCGGCGCGGATGGGCTGGCCTTCGCCCTGCTTGCGCTTCAGCCAAGCGATTAGACGCGGAAAGAAGACGAAGCTGATGACCAGCGACGTCAGCACGGCGCCGCCGGTCCGGAAGGTGAGATACCGGAACAGGTTGAACGGCGTGAAGACGTCGGCCAGACCGAAGAGGAGGTTGTAGAGCATTTGGGTCCGTCAGCCTCGCGGCGCCTGCGCGGACTGCGCCGCCGCCTGTGGCTGGTTGGTGGTTCGGGAGGCGGCTTTGTCCTCGCTTTCGCGCCCGCTGTCGAGTGCCGCGAGCGCATCGACGATCAGACCTGTACGACTGCCCAAGGAGCCCTTGACCATGATAACGTCGCCGCCTTTTACGGTCCCGGTCACGATGGGGGCCAGCTCCACGCTGGTCTCGGTCCAGGCGCCGCGCATCGCCGCCGGCAGGCGGTCGAACAGCGCCTTCATGTGCGGCCCGCAGGCGTAGACGGCATCCACCTGTGCGGCGCGCAGCGGCTCGGCCAGCGCGATGTGCAGGGCGTCGGCGCGGTCGCCCAGCTCGCGCATGTCGCCCAGCACGGCGATGCGCCGGCCGCCGGCACCGGGGTCGATCTTGGCCAGCACCTCCAGCGTCGCTGTCATGGCGGCCGGGCTGGCGTTGTAGCTCTCGTCGATCAGGGTGAAGGCGCCCTGCGGCAGCTGGATGCGCTTGCGGGTGCCGCGGCCCTTGACCGGCTGCAGGCTGGACAGGGAACGGGCGGCGGCGGCGACATCGGCGCCCAGCGCCTTCACCGCCAGCAGCACCGCCAGGCTGTTCATCACCCAATGCTTGCCCGGCAGCGACAGGCAATATTGCAGCCGTTCGCCGCGGATGACCGCGGTCACCGCGCTGCAGGTGGCGTGCAGCGAGCAGTCGACCAGCCGGGCGTCGGCCTTCTCATGGGTGCCGAAGCTCCAGATGTCGGTCAGGCCGTGGCGGCGCGCGGCGGCGGCCAACCGGGCATATTGCCCGTTGTCGCGGTTCAGCACGGCGACGCCGTCCGCGCCCATCCCTTCGAAGATCTCGGCCTTGGCGTCGGCGATGGCCTCGACGCCGGAGAAGAACTCCAGATGCGCCGCCTCGACCGTGGTGATGATGGCGACATGCGGCTTGACCTGCTGGGACAACGGCCCCAGTTCGCCGGCGTGATTCATCCCCAGTTCGAACACGCCATAGGCGCAATCGGCGGGCAGGCGGGCGAGCGACAGCGGCACGCCCCAGTGGTTGTTCAGGCTGCCTTCGGTGGCATAGGTGGCGCCTTGCGCCGACAGGACGTGGCGCAGCGTCTCCTTGGTGCCGGTCTTGCCAACCGAGCCGGTGACGCCGACGAAGCGCGCACCGCAGCGAGCCCGCGCGACCTTGCCCAGTGCCGCCATCGCCTCCAGCGTGTCGACCGGGGAGATCAGCAGCGGCGCCTCTGCGGGCAATCCGTTAGGCCGGTGGTCGACCAGCGCCGCAGCGGCCCCAGCGGCCAACGCGGCGCCGACGAAGGCATGGCCGTCGAAATTCGGTCCGCGGATGGCGACGAACAGGTCGCCCGGCGCCACCTTGCGGCTGTCGATGGTGACGCCGGTGGCGGTCCAGGCGGACGGGCCGGCCAGACGCCCGCCGGTGGCGGCGGCCGCGTCCTCCGCAGTCCACAGGACCGTCTTGTCCGTCATCTCGCCGCTCATGCTCCAATCTCCGCTACGGCTTTCCGGGCCTCGTCCGCATCGTCGAACGGACGCACCTCGGTGCCGATTGTTTGTCCCTGTTCATGGCCCTTGCCGGCGATGACCAGCACGTCGCCGGGTTGAAGCTGCCGCACCGCGGTGCGGATCGCCTCGGCCCGGTCGCCGATCTCCTCCAGCTTGCCGGCCAGTTCCCTGGTGGCGCCGGCCAGCACCTGACTCCGCACGAAGGCGGGATCCTCGGTGCGCGGGTTGTCGTCGGTGACGATGGCGCGGTCGGCCAGTCCGGCCGCCAGCGCCCCCATCACCGGCCGCTTGGTCCGGTCGCGGTCGCCGCCGCAGCCGAACACCGTCACCAGATGGCGCGCGGCATGCGGCTTCAGCGCCCGCAGCACCGTTTCCAGCGCGTCGGGCGTGTGGGCGTAATCGACGTAGACCGTCGCCCCGTTGGGGTGGGTCGCGACATGCTGCAGCCGGCCCGGCACGCCTTCCAGCAAGGGAAGGGCGGCGAGCGCCCGCCCGGCGTCGCCGCCGGAACCGATGACCAGACCCAGCGCGCAGAGCACGTTCCAAGCCTGGAAGCGACCCGCCAGCGGCAGGTCCACCGTCACGTCGCGGCCGAGCACGGACAGGGAGAGGCGCTGGCCATCGGCCAGCGGCTCCACCCCGGTCACCCGAAGCTCGGCACCGGCCAGACCATAGGACAGGACGCGGTGTCCACGGTGGTTACAAATGGTGGCAAAATGTTGAAATTCCGGAGAGTCGGCGTTCAGCACCGCCACGGCGCCCGGCGGTAGGACCCGGTCGAACAGCATTGCCTTGGCGTCGCGGTATGCCTCCATCGTGCCGTGATAGTCCAGATGGTCCAGCGTCAGGTTGGTGAAGCCGGCGGCCTTGATCGCGACACCGTCCAGCCGGAACTGTTCCAGCCCGTGGCTCGACGCCTCCATCGCCAGATGATCGATGCCGGCGTCCTTGGCGGCGGCGAGGTCGCGGTGCAGCGACACCGGGTCGGGTGTCGTCATCCCGCCATAACCGTGCAGGCCGGGGCCGAGCAGGCCTAGCGTGCCCAGGCTGCCGGCGGGCAGGCCGAGCCGGGTCCAGATCTGAGCGGCGAACTGAACGGTGGAGGTCTTGCCGTTGGTGCCGGTTACCGCCACCACCGTCTCCGGCTGGCGCCCGCCATGGAAGGCGGCGGCCATGCGCGCGAAGGCGAGGCGGGGCTGTGGATTGGTCAGCAGGACGGCGGTGGAGCCGGCGGGCAGCTCGGTGCCCTCGGGCGCCAGCACGGCGGCGGCGCCCTTGGCGAGCGCATCGGCGATGAAGGCGCGGCCGTCGGCCTTCACGCCGGGCAGGGCGGCAAAGACAAAGCCGGGCCTGACCGCACGGCTGTCGGCGGTCAGCCCGGCGATGTCGGGATCGGCGGCGCCGGCGGTGGCGTCAGCGCGGTTTGGTCTGAGTTGGGAAAGACGCAACGGTGCTTCCCTTCGACGGGGGTGGGGCGGTGACGGAGGGCATGGTCTGCTGCCAGTTGGTGGAACCGGCGGCGTTCAGGTAGGTGGAGTTCAGGATTTCCGGCGCGTTCTCGTCCACCATCGGCACATTCAGCAGCGGGCCGATCTGCTTGACGATGCGGCCCACTGCCGGTGCGGCGACCCAGCCGCCGGTGGCGTAGCCATAGGTCTTGGCCGTGGCCTTGGGCTCGTCCACCAGCACATAGACGATGTAGCGCGGATCGTTCATCGGGAAGGCGCCCAGGAACGACGACATGCGCGAGTTCTTCTGGTAATGCCGCCCCTTTTGCTTGTCGGCGGTGCCGGTTTTCCCGCCGACGACATAGCCCTTGACTTCCGCCGATTTGCCGGTGCCTTCGGTGACCACGAAGCGGAACATGCGCCGCATCATGTCGGAGGTCGAACGGGACACCACCTGCTCTGTCGGGATCTCGTCGCCCGGCTTGCGCCTCAGCAGCGTCGGCTTGTGGAAGAGGCCGCCGTTGATGACGGACGCCGCGGCGGCAACCGTGTGCATCGGGCTGACCGAGATGCCGTGGCCGAATGAGATGGTGTAGCTGTTGACCTCGCGCCACGGATTCGGCACCAGCGGCCAGCCGCTTTCCGGCAGTTCCAGACCGGTGGGCTTGGTGAAGCCCATCTTGGTCATGAAGGCCTTCTGTGCCGCCACGCCGACCTGCTGCACCATGCGCACGGAACCGAGGTTGGAGGAGTGCTGGAACACTTCCGCCACCGTCAGGGCGCGGTGCAGGTTGTGGTAGTCGTTGATGGTGAAGCGGCCGATCTTGATCGGGTGGGCCGCGTCGAACATGTCCGACACCCGGATCTTGCCGCTGTCGAAGGCCAACGCCGAGTTGAAGATCTTGAAGGTCGAACCCATTTCGTAGACGCCGAGGGTCGCCCGGTTGAACAGCGTGTCCGGGTTCAGGCCGGTCGGGTCCTGCGGGTCGAAGTCGGGCAGCGAGACCATCGCCAGCACTTCGCCGTTGCGCACGTCGAAGACGATGCCGGCGGCGCCGATGGCGCTGAACTCCTGCACCGTGGCGGCCAGTTCCTTCTTCAGGACATGCTGCAACCGCAGGTCGATGGAGAGCTGCAACGGCGTTCCCGGATCCTCGGTCAGCCGCTTGTTGAAGCCCTGCTCCATGCCGGCAAGGCCGTTGTTGTCGATGCCGGTGAAGCCGACGACGTGGGAGGTCAGCGGGCCGGCGGGGTAGAAGCGGCGCTCCTCCCGTTCGAAGGCGATGCCGGGAATGCCGAGGCGGTGGACGGCGGCCTGCTGCTTCGGCGTCAGGTTGCGCTTCAGCCAGACGAAGCGGCGGTCGCCGACCAGCTTGCCCAGCACGTCCTTGTAATCCAGCTCCGGCAGGACGCTGACCAGCTTCTGCGCGGCCTCTTCCGGGCGCGACACCAGCTTGGGGTCGGCATAGAGCGACTGGGTGACCAGCGAGGTCGCCAGCAGGTTGCCGTTGCGGTCGATGATGTCGGCGCGGTTGGTGGTGGTGTTGTCCACCTCCAGCGCCACGTGCTGGCGCGGCTCGCCGCCGCCGGCGAACAGGGTGGCCATCGCCAGCTTGACGCTGATCGCGGTGAAGACGGTCGTGACCACGGCAGCCGTCACCATCAGGCGGTAACGGCTCTGTTCCAGCGCAACCGCCAGCGAGGTCCGCGGCTTGGCGGACGGCTGCTGGGGCGGCGGGGAAAAGGGCGAGGGCGCCGGCGGCGGCACATAGGTGCTGCCGGTGCTGGTGCCGGGCTGGCCGTAGCCGGCCGGTCCGCCGTGGTCTTGACCGTTCATCGATTGGCCCCCAGGCGCGCAACGAGCAGCCCGAGGCTGTCGGTCGGCTTGGGCTGGTAGGGCTGCTGGGCCGTGGCAACCGTCTTGGGCGCCGGTGCCGGAGGAGTCGGGCGGGCGGCCAGTTCGGTCGGGCGCGCGGTCGGCGCATTGGGCGCCAGCTTGCCGGCGGCCCGATCAGGAGACTTCTCCGCCGGGGCGCGGGCGGAACCGGGCACCAGGGCGGACGGCTTGATCCGGGTGACGCGCGACGGGTCGGCCAGACCGCCGGAGGAGGGCAGGGAAGCGGGCACGACGACCGGCGCGCGTTCCAGCGCCTTGTCCATCGGCAGCGGCTTCACACCGGCCGGCAGGCTGACCGGAACGATTCCGGCGGAGCCGCTGTTGTTGGGAGCGGCGGGGATGCGGGCGGCGGCGACCTGCGGGGCGCCGGTGCCGGGCGCGCGCACCATCGGCGGCAGCGGGGCAGGGTTGGTCTGGGACGGCGGCTGGACGGCGTCGCCCGGACGCATCGGGATCAGGTCCATCGCCATGTACTGGCGCGGCTCGGTCGGCTGCAGCGCCAGATAGGCCTGCGCCATCTGTTCCAGCTTGGTGGGGTCGTTCAGGTAGCTCCACTCGGCCTTCAGGACCTGGATGGACTCCTGCTCCTGGATGATCTTGCGGTTCAGCCCGGCGAGCTTCTCCTCAAGATCCTGGACGTCGTAGCTGGTCTGGAACAGCACGCCACCGGCGGCCGCGATCAGGCCGCCCCAGAACAGCCAGGTCTTGCCTTTCATGCTGCCTCCTTGCCGGGCGCCGGGAACGCGGGCGCCTCGGTACGTTCAGCCGCGCGCAGCCGGGCGGACCGGGCGCGGGGGTTGTTGCGGGCTTCGGCCTCGCTCGGGTCCACGGGTTTCCGGGAGAGCAGGCGGAAGGATGGATGATGCGCCGCGACCGCGGTCACGGGCGTATGGCGGGACGGGGAGGGCGGCGGTGAGGAGCGTTCCCGCAGGAACGCCTTGACCTCGCGGTCCTCCAGCGAATGGAAGGAAACGACGGCCAGACGCCCGCCGGGCGCCAGCAGCGACTCGGCGGCGGACAGACCGCGCCGCAACTCGCCCAACTCGTCGTTCACATGGATGCGCAGCGCCTGGAACGTCCGGGTGGCCGGGTCGATCCCGTCGCCCTTCCCCTTCGGCACCACCGAGCGGATGATATCGGCCAGCCGCGCCGTGCGCTCGATCGGCGCCTCGCGGCGGGCGGCGACGATGGCGCGGGCGACGCGGCGCGCCATCCGTTCCTCGCCCAGGTGATAGACGATGTCGGCCAACTCCGCCTCGTCGGCGCTGTTGACCACGTCGGCGGCGGTCGGCCCATCCCGTCCCATCCGCATGTCGAGCGGACCGTCGAAGCGGAAGGAGAACCCGCGCTCCGGCTCGTCGATCTGGGGAGAGGAGACGCCGACGTCGAGTGCAACGCCGTCGACCTTGTCGACGCCATGGTCCGCCAGCAAGCTGTCCATGTCGCCGAAGCGGCCCTCGATCACCTCGAGCCGGCCGGGGAATTCCTGGGCCAGCGCACGGCCGCGCTTGATCGCCGCGGGGTCGCGGTCGATGCCGATCACGCGGCAGGAGGCCGATTGCAGCAGGGCGCGGCTGTAGCCGCCGGCGCCGAAGGTGCCGTCGACATAGAGACCGCCGTCGCGCGGGGACAGCGCGGCGATCACCTCGTCCAGCAGGACGGGAATATGGATGCGGGTGTCGGTCATCAAGCGCCCTCCCCGCTCCGGCCGGCGGCGCCGCGGGAGGCCTTGGCGACGATCTGGCTGAGGGAGATGTCCTTGCGCACGACCTGCTCGCGCAGCGCGGCCTCGTGGGCCTTCAGCGCGTCGGGTTCCCAAATCTGGAAGGTCTTGCGGCGGCCGATGAAGGCGGCCTCCTCGGTGATGCCGGCGAACTCCGCCAGCTCCTTGGGCAGGACGATGCGGCCTTCGGCGTCGGAGGAGACGGGGATCAGCTTTCCGAAGATGAAGGTCTCGATCATGTCGCGCTCGTCGGCATCGAGGTCAGGGGATTCGAGGCTCTCGGAGAGGACGTCGAGATAGTCCTGGTCGGCGCCTTCCAGCGCCTGGTGGTTCAGCGAAGGCCAGAGGTAGACGGTGCTGGGAGCCGACGTCTTGGCAAGCGACTGCCTGAACTGTGCCGGGATGGACACACGCCCTTTCCTGTCAACTTTGTTGACGTATGTGGACAGGAAAACGGCCATAGGCCCGGTGGTCCCCCCTGCTATCCCCCATGCGCGGTCGGGTGCCCCGCGCTAGCCCCGCTTGGCCCATTCAGCCCCCGCCCCCAGGTGTTAACCAAAATGGGTAAGAGCCCCCCTTAAATGGGCATTCTTGGGATAGCATGGGACGGCATGGGCGTCAACGGCCCCCCGAGTATTCAGACGGGGGTGTCAAGACTTTTGGGTCAGGCTGTGGCATCCGGGCAAGTTGGTGTACGAATTTTCGGAATCTTCGCAGTATTTCGCTGGACTCCCGCGATGTGGATAAAGTTATCCACACTCGTTCGTCGAACGTTCCAAAGTTTTAAGAAAATGTGATCCATCCATGGTTTGTCATCCGGCCGAATCGACCCCCTCGGACGGCATAGGACCTTGGATGGTAAAGCCCGGTCCGGCATGGGACGGCATGGGAAATTGCCCCACAGTTATCCACCGGCTGTGGATTAGTCTGGGGAAAATGTGGATGGGACCGTGCACATCCTGGGGATGGCCGTGGAAAAGCCCGGCGGACCGCAGGGGGAGCGTGGGGAGAAGGGGCGTCCGCCCTGTGGATGACGCGGACAGCCGCCCATGCCGTCGCCCATATCGTCCCATGCCGGACCATCCGATCGGGCGGGGCGGGGGCAAACGGATGCCACCATGGGGCGCCATGGGATCATGCGCCCCAACCGGGACTCCGGATTGGGATGAACTGGGCAAAGGGTATGGGAAAAGCGCCAGATGGCCTGTAAGCCGGGTTCTGTATCCCGCCCCGAAGGGCAGGCGATGGCCATTCGTCTGGGACGCCGGTTGCCCGGACGCCTCGCGCGACCAACCCGAGCGGCGGCGCGGAAACGCGCTTGACCCACGCCCGTCCCGTTGCCGGGACGGTGGTCGGGCCGCTCCTATTCGGTCTTGCTCCCGGTGGGGTTTACCGTGCCGTCCCCGTTGCCGGGTCCGCGGTGCGCTCTTACCGCACCCTTTCACCCTTACCTGCGTCGAAACGCCGGCGGTTTGCTTTCTGTGGCACTTTCCCTAGGGTCGCCCCCGCCGGCCGTTAGCCGGCACCGTGTTTCCGTGGAGCCCGGACTTTCCTCCCCCGGTCGAAACCGAAGGCGGCCATCCGGCCATCTGGCGAGGCCGTTCATATAGGGAAGCGGCCGTGGGGGCAAATCCCAAATCGCCGGTTCAAGCCCTTACCGTCCCGTCAGCCGCAGCAGAGCGCGCAGACGCCGCACCGTCTCGGGATCGGGGGTGCCGGTCAGGCATTCGGGATGAAAGTGGCGCTGGAAGGCCAGCAGGACCCGCGGTTCGGCCGGGTCGTACCCATAGCGTCCCAACAGGGCGGCGACCTCCGCGTCGGTGAAGGGCCCGTCGTCGGCCTGGGACGGTGTGGGCCAAACCCCGACTCCCTGGGCGGCGAGGGCGGGCCAGTCGAACAGCTCGCCTGGATCCTCCTTGCGGGCCGGCGCCACGTCGCTGTGGCCGAGCACGTCGGCGGGGGCGATCCCGTGGCGCGTCACGATGCCCCGGCACAACTCGGCCACCGCCGCCATCTGCACCGGCGGAAAGGGCCGATAGCCGAACTCGTGGCCGGGGTTGACGATCTCGACGCCGATGGAGCGGCTGTTGACGTCCCCGGCGCCGCGCCAGCCCGACCGGCCGGCATGCCAGGCGCGCCGGTCCTCCGGAACGTGGGCGTAGATGGTGCCGTCCTCATCCACCGTGTAATGGGCGCTGACCTGGGCTGCCGGGTCGCATAGACGGTCCAGCGCATGGGCGGCGGTGGGCATGCCGGTATAGTGCAGGATCAGCAGTTCCACCCGCGAGCCATCGGCCCGCGGGCCGTGGTTGGGAGAGGGAAGGTCGATCCGGCGGAAGTTGCTCATGTCGGCATCCTATCGGGCCGGCGCGCCGTCAGGTCGGATTGGTGACGGTTTCGTTGACGGTGCGCGGGCGCCGCTTCACGATCACCGCGACTCCGCCGATGGTCAGCAAACCGCCGATGGCGAGGTTCACCGTCAGCGGATCGCCCATCAGGAACGCGCCGCTGGCGACGCCGAAGACCGGCACCGTCAGCAGATAGGGCATCGTCTGGTTGACGTCATAGCGCCCGAGCAGCGGATACCAAAGCCCGTAGGCGATGATGGTGACCGCGACCGCCATGTAGACGATCGACGCCCAGCCGACCCAGGTGGAGTTGGCCAGCGCCTCCATCTGCCCATGCTCCAGCAGCAGCGACAGGCCGAGCAGCTGCGGCATGGCGAACAGCGCCATCCAGCCATTGACGGCGAAGCCGTTCACCGACCCGATCAGCTTCATCTGCACGCTGGCGACCGCGAAGGCGAAGCTCGCCGCCAGGATCAGCAGCAGCGAATAGAGCGATTCGCCCAGCCGAGGCTCGCCCGCGATCACCGCCACGCCAGCGAAGGCGGCGGCCATGCCGATGCCGCGGCGCCAGCCCAGCTTGTCCTTGAACACCAGCGCGGCCAGCAGGGACGAAAACGGCACCTGCGCCTGCGCCGCCAGCGAGGCGGTCGCGGCGTCGATCCCCTGCAGCCCGGTGAACATCATCGGGAAATGGATGCTGCCGAGCGTCACCGACAGCAGTGCGATCTTCCACAGCTTGTCGCGCGGCACGCGGAAGAAGGGGATGATCAGCACCGCCACCAGGGCGAAGCGCAGGAACATCACGAACAGCGGCGGGAATTCCGCCAGCGCCCATTTCGCCACGACGAAGTTCAGCCCCCACAGCGCCATCACCACCAGCGCCTGGAGCGTGTGGGCGAATGTCATGCCCGCCCACCTTCCAGCTCTTCGCGCATCGCCTCCAGCTCCAGCCAGCGCTCCTCCGCCGCGGCGAGTGCTGCCTGCTTGGCGTGCAGCTGTTCGCTGGTCTTCTGGAACTTGGCGGGGTCGCGGGTGAACAGGTCGGGGTCGGCCAGCGCCTTCTCCAGCTTGGCGATCTCGGTGCCCAGCCCATCCATGCGGGCTGGCAGCTCGTCCAATTCGCGCTGGTCCTTGTAGCTCAGCTTGCCGCGCGGCTTGGCTGCGGCGGCCGGCGCTGTGGCGGCCGGCTTCGGCTTGGCTGCGGCGGCGGGCGCCGCTTTGGCCGGGCGCTGGACCAGATAGTCGGAATAGCCGCCGGCATATTCGGTGGCGGTGCCGTCGCCCTCCAGCGCGATGGTGGCGGTCACCAGCCGGTCGAGGAAGTCGCGGTCGTGGCTGACCAGCAGCAGCGTGCCCTGATAGTCGCCAAGCACGTCCTCCAGCAGGTCCAGCGTGTCCATGTCGAGGTCGTTGGTCGGCTCGTCGAGGATCATCATGTTGCTGGGCTTGGCGAACAGCCGGGCCAGCAGCAGACGGTTGCGCTCGCCGCCCGACAGCGCCTTCACCGGGCTGTCCAGCTGCCGGGTGTCGAACAGGAAGTCCTTGATATAGCCGGCGACATGGCGCGAGACGCCGTTGACCATAACGGCGTCGCCGCCGAAGGGGCACAGCACCTTGCGGATGGTGTCCTCCGGGTCCAGCCCCTCGCGCCGCTGGTCGAAATAGGCGGTGTCGAGGCTGGTGCCCAGCTTCACCGTGCCCTCGTCGGGGTCGAGCTGGCCGGTCAGCATCTTCAGCAGCGTGGATTTGCCAGCGCCGTTTGGCCCGATCAGCCCCACCCGGTCGCCGCGCAGGATGCGGGTGGAGAAGTTCTTCACGATGGTCTTGCGGCCCTCGGGCGTGTCGAAGCCCTTGGAGATGCCGGTCGCCTCGATCACCAGCCGGCCGCCGCGCTCAGCCTCGGCGATGGCAAGCTTGGCCTGCTGGCCGCCCTTGATCTGCTCGGCGCGTCCGGCACGCAGGTCCAGCAGGTTGCGGACGCGGCCCATGTTGCGGGTACGCCGGGCGGAGATGCCCTCGCGCAGCCACTTCATCTCGCTTTCGATCTTGCGGTCCAGCTTGTGGGCCGCGGCCTCCTCCGCCTCGAACACCTCGGCCTGCCAGGTCTCGAACTCGGCGAAGCCGCGCTCGGTGGCGCGCACCGTGCCGCGGTCGAGCCACAGCGTCCGCTTGGCCAGCCGGTTCAGGAAGGCGCGATCGTGGCTGATCAGCAGCAGTCCGCCGCGGAAGGCCAGCAACTCCTCCTCCAGCCATTCGATGGTGGGGAGGTCGAGGTGGTTGGTCGGCTCGTCCAGCAGCATGACGTCGGGGTTGCCGACCAGCGTGCGGGCCAGCGCCGTCCGGCGCGATTCACCGCCCGACAGAGTGCGAGGGTCGCGATTGCCGTCGACCTGCAAGCGGTCGAGCACCGCATCGACCCGGTGCGCCTCGTCCTGTTCGTCGGCGGGCAGGCCCTGCACGACATAGTCGTGGACGGTGGCGCAGCCGGTGAAGTCCGGCTCCTGCGGCAGGTAGGCGAGGCGGGCGCCCGGCTGGACGAAGACGGTGCCGC
This sequence comes from uncultured Azospirillum sp., assembly GCF_946480385.1. The sequence continues at coordinate 96,653 of NZ_CAMLJP010000003.1, read as the reverse complement.
CGTCGGGGTGGATCATCCCGGCCAGCACCTTCATCAGCGTCGACTTGCCCGACCCGTTGCGCCCGACCAGACAGGCGCGGTCCCCGCGGCCGATGGACAGGTCGATGCCGTCGAACAGCGGACGGCCGCCGAAGGTGACGGTGACGCCCTGGAGCGCCGTGATGGGTGCGGGAGGAGCCATGGACCGTTCGTGCGCCGGAAAATCGAGGGAAGGGGATGGGTTATAGCGCGCCATCCCCCTCCGCCGCGACCCGGAAAAACGGTTGGGCGGGTTGCGTCCCCAGCGATAGCCGGCCGGTTACGCGGTCCCGGTCGGCGTCGGCACCTGCTGTTCCTGCATCTTGAAGCCGAAATAGGTGCCGTTGCTGATGCCGGTCAGCGCCAGCAGGTTGGCCGACAGCTCCGGCATGCCCAGCGTGCGGGTGACCTCGTAGAGGAAGGTGATGCCGAGCACGCCGGTCCAGGCCAGCAACTGCAGGCGGTGGATGTTGTAGCCGGCGGCGTCGCTCAGCAGGTCGGGGAGCAACCCTTGGGACGGCGGATAGACCTCGGCCAGGCTGGCGGCCATCGCCGTCTGGTCGGGCGGGTTGGCCGCGGCGGCGGTGAGGTAGGCGGCGGCATGCTGGTGGCGCCGGGTGTCGTCGTCGCTCGGCCGGCGATCCTGGAAGGCGGCCAGGACGGAGGTGCCGCCGACGATCCCCATCAACGCCATGGTGCCGGTGGTGATGGTGTCCATCGATCCGGTGATGGTCAGGATAGCGACGTAGGAGGCGGTGACGATCCCGCTCCACCACAAAAGCTGGAAGCGGGCGAGGCTGTAGGGCGCCCGATAGTTGGCCGGCATCGGCACGCCGGGGATCGGCGTGATGGCGTCGGTGCGGCCGAAATGGCGGAAGAAGGCAACCAGGAACACTGCCGCCACCAGCGCGAACCAGACGGCGGCCAGCCCGAGGTCGCGGTCGCTGGCGCCCTGGATGGAGACCATCTTCGGTGCGGTGGTCATGCCGCCGGTGGCCGGGCCGAAGGCGACCGGCAGGGTCTTGGCGCCGGCAAGGCTGAAGAAGCCGCTGAAGGCGGTCTGCCACGCCGCCCGCCGCTGGGCCGCGTCGTCGCCGTTGCCGGAGATGGAGGTGGAAGCGGTGCCCACCAGTTCGCCCTTGGCCGAGCAGCCGAAGCTGGCGCGGGCGCCGGGGATGGTCTGGCCGTTGGCGACCAGGACCAGTGCCTGCGCGTTCAGCGTCGCGGCCTGGGTGGCGCAATCGGTGCCGGCCGGCGGCACCCCCAGGTTCAGCGTCAGCGGCTGGCCCAGCACAACCGTCGTGTCGGCGGCTGCCGCCGGCATCTGCGCCTGCGCGGTACCGGCCGCCGCAATCGTCGTTCCCATAACCGCAGCGAAGATCGTCCGGATGATCGTGCGTCGCATCGTCATGTCGCCCCCAAAGCGCGCGGGCAACCGATCGCCCGCCCCGCCGGAAACGATATGTCAGGAAACGGGATAAAGCCTATGACAAAGCAATTTCAAATCATCAAAAGCTGTGACGAATCGCGACATGTCAGGACATCGCCGAGGCTCCCTCCCGCTCCCGGCGAATGCGGTCGTAGGCGGCGTTGATCAGCGCGAGCTTCTGGGTGGCGAGGTCGATGAATTCCTGCGGCATGCCCTGGGCGATCAGCCGGTCCGGGTGGTGTTCGCGCACCAGCGCCCGGTGGGCGGTTTTCACCGCGCCGTCATCGGCATGACGCGACACGCCCAGCACGGCGTATGGGTCCGAGTCGGTCGGGCTACCGGCCAGATGATGCCCGGCGACGATGCGGCGGAAATCGGCCTCGTCGAAGCCGAAGATCACGGCGACGGCGCGCAGATATTCAACCTCCGTCTGGTGCAGCTCGTCGTCGGCCTCGGCGATCATCAGGAGGCTGTCGAGCAGTTCCTCCAGCACCGCGTGCTTGTCCTCGAACAGCTTGGCGATCTGGCGTGCATACTCCTCGAACCCGCGGGTGTCGCGGCGGGCAAGGTCGAAGACGCGGCCGACATTGTCCAACTCCTCCGGCGGGACGCGGAACAGCCGCTTGAAGGTGTCGACCTCCACCCGCTTCACCACCCCGTCGGCCCGCGCCATCTTGGCGGCCAGCGCGATCACGCCGATGGTGAAGGCGACGGTCTGCTTGGCCGCTTCGGCATCGGCGTCGCTCATGCCCCGGCGCGGCTGGTCGTCCGGGCCGCAGGGCGACCACCGGTCGACCGCATGTCCGGTCAGACCGCCCAGCAGGGCGCCGATCGGCCCGCCGGTGAACAGGCCGGCCGCGCCGCCCAGGATCTTGCCCCAAATACTCATGCTACGCTCTTATGTCCGCAGGCTCCCCCAACCGGGGGCAGCATAGCGGCCGGAAGAGGGCGGGCCAACTGTGGCGCACCGGCAACAGGCCAGCATTGTTCGCATTGCGAAGTTCTAATAAACGCTTGCGATTCCCATCGGCCACGCCATGTTGCAATGCAACAAAGGGCGCCGCAGAGAGCGCCCGCCATGACAATGACGGTGTCCGTTGGTGACGGCGCCGGCGCCTGGGGAAAACGTTCTGCGCGAATGCGTTTTCGGATTTTCGAGAACCGTGAGCAGAGCCATGCCTGTCATCCGCAAGATCCTGCCGACCGAACTGCCCCAGTACCGGGCGCATCTTCTCCGCCTTGACCGGGCGGACCGCTATGCCCGTTTCACCGGCACCCTGTCGGACGAGGCGGTGGAGCGGCATTGCGCGGCCATCGACTGGGGCCGGACGGTCATTCTCGGCGCGTTTGAAGACGGCGTGTTGCGCGGCGCGGTGGAACTGTGCGGCGACCGCATCCTCTGGCCGCAACAGGCGGAGTTCGGCATCAGCGTCGAGTCGACGCTGCAGGGCAAGGGGGTCGGCAGCACGCTGGTCCGCCGCATCCTGACCGTCGCCCGCAACCGCGGCATCCGCCATGTCCACATGATGTGCCTGTCGGAAAATGTCCGCATGCGTGCGCTGGCCCGCCGCTTCGGTGGCCGGCTGGCGCTGGACAGCGGCGAGATCACCTCGCGGTTCGAACTGCCGCCGCCCAACCAGTTCTCCCTCGCCCTGGAGGCGCTGGAGGATGGAACCGGCGCCTTCAACAGCATCCTGTCCGGCAACGCCATCCTTGGCCGCCTGACCACCCCGTCGCCGCAGCGGCTGGCCGCCTGAGCGGCAGGGCCCTTCATCGGTGATCCTGTGTTCTTTCCGCCGCTTCCCTGCCTCCTGATGGGGACGGGTCACTCAAGCGGTTGAAATTCGCTGCTGGATCGCGAAACTCCGGCCCACGCGCGGTGCGATTGCCGCGCATGGAATTCGGCGGGTGCGACGATGGGTGAGACGGAAAACGGGGCGGTTGCCGGTGGGGCTGAGAGCAAGCCGGCCCGGTGGCAGTTCTGGGTGGATCGCGGCGGCACCTTCACCGACATCGTCGGCCGCCGGCCCGACGGGTCGGTCGTGACCCACAAGCTGCTGTCGGAAAATCCGGAGCGCTATGCCGACGCCGCCGTCCAGGGCATCCGCGACCTGTTGGGCCTGAAGCCGGGTCAGCCCATCCCGCCGGACACGGTGGAGGTGGTGAAGATGGGCACCACCGTCGCCACCAACGCCCTGCTGGAACGCAAGGGCGAGCCGACCGTCCTCCTGATCACCGAAGGGCTGGGCGACCAGCTGCGCATTGGCCATCAGGCCCGCCCGAAGATTTTCGCCCGCCACATCCATCTGCCCGACCTGCTCTATTCCCATGTGGTGGAGGTGCCGGAGCGGGTGATGGCCGACGGCCGGGTGCTGAAGCCGGTCGACCTGCACGCCGTCCGCCGCGGGCTGGAGGAGGCCTATCGCCAGGGCTTCCGCGCCGCCGCCATCGCGCTGATGCACGGCTACCGCTATCCGGAACATGAACGGCAGGTCGCCTCGCTGGCCCGCGCGGTCGGCTTCACCCAGGTCTCGGTCAGCCATCTGGTCAGCCCGCTGATGAAGCTGGTCGGCCGCGGCGACACCACGGTGGCCGACGCCTATCTCTCCCCGGTGCTGCGCCGCTATGTCGATCGTGTCGCCAACGACCTCAGCGTCGACGGCACGCCGGTGCCGCTGATGTTCATGCAATCCAACGGCGGCTTGACCGACGCCCGCCGCTTCCAGGGCAAGGACGCCATCCTGTCGGGTCCGGCCGGCGGCGTGGTCGGGGCGGTGCGTACCGCCGGGATGGCCGGCTTCGACCGGGTCATCGGCTTCGACATGGGCGGCACTTCCACCGACGTGTCGCACTATGCCGGCGAGTATGAGCGCGCCTTCGACGCGGTGGTGGCCGGTGTGCGGGTGCGGGCCCCGATGATGCACATCCACACGGTTGCGGCCGGCGGCGGCTCGCTCTGCGTCTTCGACGGCACCCGCTTCCGCGTCGGGCCGGACAGCGCCGGCGCCAATCCGGGTCCCGCCTGCTACCGCCGCGGCGGGCCGCTGACCGTCACCGACTGCAACGTCATGGTCGGCAAGATCCAGCCGCGCTTCTTCCCGCATGTCTTCGGGCCCAACGGCGACCAGCCGCTGGATGCCGAGGTGGTGAAGGCCCGCTTCACCGAACTGGCCGCCACCGTCAACGCCAAGCTCGGCACGACGATGACCCCGCAGGAGGTCGCCGAGGGCTTCCTGCGCATCGCCGTCGACAACATGGCCAACGCCATCAAGAAGATTTCCGTCGAGCGCGGCTATGACGTCACCGGCTACACGCTGAACGGCTTCGGCGGAGCGGCCGGGCAGCATGTCTGCGCCGTCGCCGACGCTCTCGGCATGACGCGGGTGTTCCTGCACCCGCAGGCCGGCGTGCTGTCCGCCTACGGCATCGGACTGGCCGACACCGTCGCCATCCGCGAGCGCGCGGTCGAAGGGCCGCTGAGCGACGCCGTGGTCGACAGGCTGACCATGCTGTTCACCGATCTGGAGACCGAGGGGCGGGCGGAGCTGACCCGCCAGGGCGTCGCCGCCGACCGGCAGGCGATCAACCGCCGCGTCCACCTGAAGGCTGCCGGCTCCGACACCACGCTGACCGTCGCCTTCGGCTCGAAGGTGGCGATGACCAAGTCCTTCGAGGAGGCGCACCGCCGCCGCTACGGCTTCCTCACCCCCGGCACCGCGCTGGAAGTGGAGTCGGTGACGCTGGAGGCGGTCGGGCTGACCGACGTGCTGGAGGATCCTGAGCTTCCCGCCACCACTGCGGTGCTGCCGCGCCGTCTCGCCACCGTCGCCATGCATATCGGCGGCCAGCGCCGCGAGGCACCGCTCTACGACCGCCGCCAGCTTCAACCCGGCAACCGTGTCGTCGGCCCGGCGATCCTGGCCGAAGCCGTCTCCACCACGGTGGTCGAGCCCGGCTGGATGGCCGAAGTCACCCGCAAGAACCATCTGGTGCTGACCCGGTTGGAGCCGGCAACCCAGCGTCAGGCCGCTGGCGTCAAGGGCGGGGCGAAGGTCGATCCGGTGACGCTGGAGGTTTTCAACAACCTGTTCATGTCCATTGCCGAACGGATGGGCGTGACGCTGGAGAAGACCGCCCGCTCGGTGAACATCAAGGAGCGGCTGGACTTCTCCTGCGCCCTGTTCGACCGCGACGGCGGGCTGATCGCCAACGCCCCGCACATGCCGGTCCATCTGGGGTCGATGGGGGAGAGCGTGCGCGCGGTCATCGAACGACGCGGCGGGAACTTCACCGCGGGTGAGAGCTTTGCGCTGAACGACCCGTACCACGGCGGCACCCATCTGCCGGACATCACCGTGGTTTCCCCGGTGTTCGACGAGGCCGGCAAGGACCTGCTGTTCTTCGTCGCCTCGCGCGGCCATCACGCCGACGTCGGCGGCATCACCCCCGGCTCCATGCCGCCGGACAGCAAGACCATCGCCGACGAAGGCGTGCTGCTGGACTGCGTGCCGCTGGTGGAGAACGGCCAGTTCCGTGAGGAGGCGATGGTGGAGCTTCTGCGTTCCGGCCCGCATCCGGCGCGCAACCCGGCGCAGAACATCGGCGATCTCAAGGCGCAGGTCGCCGCCAACGAGCAGGGAACCCGTGAACTGCACCGCGTCGTCCGCCTGCACGGCCTGTCCACCGTTGTCGCCTATATGCGCCACGTCCAGGACAATGCCGAGGAGCAGGTCCGCCGCGCCATCGGCGTGCTGAGCGACGGCGACTTTGCGGTGACGCTGGACAATGGCGCGGTCATCAAGCTGCGGGTGTCGATCGATCATGACGCCCGCTCGGCGATCGTCGATTTCTCCGGGACCAGCACCCAGCTGACCAACAACTTCAACGCGCCCTCGGCGGTCTGCCGCGCGGCGGTGCTGTATGTCTTCCGCTGTCTGGTGGACGACGAGATCCCGATGAACGAGGGCTGCCTGCGCCCGATCGAGATCGTCATCCCGCCGGGCTCCATGCTGTCGCCCAACCCGCCCGCCGCGGTGGTGGCCGGCAATGTGGAAACCAGCCAGTGCATCGTCGATGCGCTGTTCGGCGCGCTGGGGGTGATGGCGTCGGCCCAGGGGACGATGAACAACACCACCTTCGGCAACGAGTGGCACCAGTATTACGAGACGGTCTGCGGCGGCTCCGGTGCCGGCAACGGCTTCGACGGCACCGACGCGGTGCAGACCCACATGACCAACTCGCGCCTGACCGATCCGGAGGTGCTGGAATGGCGCTTCCCGGTGCTGGTGGAGAGCTTCCGCATCCGCCGCGGCTCCGGCGGGGCAGGGCGCTGGCGCGGCGGCGACGGCGTGATCCGCCGCCTGCGCTTCCTGGAGCCGATGACCGCCGCCATCCTCGCCAACCACCGCAAGATCGCTCCCTTCGGCCTGAAGGGTGGGGCGGACGGCGCGGTCGGCCGGACCTGGGTCCAGCGCACCGACGGCAGCGTGCAGGAACTCGCCTCGCAGGACAGCACCGCCATGCGGCCGGGCGACGCCCTGGTGGTGGAGACGCCGGGCGGCGGCGGGTTCGGGGCGGTGGGGTAAGGGGGCTTTTGGGGGCGTATTTCCCCCTCCCTAACCCTCCCCCGCTAACGCGGGAGAGGGAACTGCCGCTGAACTCCCGCAAAGCTCCTGACCCCTCTCCCGCGAAGCGGGGGAGGGATGGGGAGGGGGCAAATCCGCCGCAGAACCCAGCCCCTCACTCCGCCCGATGCGGCGCCACGATGCCGAAGCGGTGCATCTGCCGATGGACGGTGGAGCGGTCGACCCCCAGCGCTCGCGCCGTCGCCGACACGTTCCAATGGTGCCGCCGCAGCGTCTCGCGCAGCCGGGTGGCCGGGTCCTCGTCCGCCGGCGCCACCGTCTGCACCGGCTCCGCCGGCCAAGCCTGGAACAGACCGCTGTGCTGCACCGGTTCCGGAATGTCGTCGAGGTCGATCAGTCCGCCGTCGCTGACCGCGCAGGCATAGTCGAGCGCATTCACCAGTTCCCGCACATTCCCCGGCCAGCCATGGCCCCGCAGAGCCGCCAGCGCCGCCGGGGTCAGCCGGTAGCCGATGCCGTCGCGCTCCGTCCGCTCGGCCAGCAGCCGTTCGATCAGCCACTCCAGGTCGCCGCGCTGGCGGAGCGGCGGCACGGTGAACACCGCGCCGTTGAGACGAAAGTACAAGTCGTCGCGGAACTTGCCGGCCTTGACCAGTTCCACCAGATCGCGGTGAGTGGCGCCGATGACGCGGACATCCACCGAAACCGCCTTGGTCCGGCCGATCGGCGTCACCTCCCGCTCGGCCAGCACGCGCAGCAGGCGGGTCTGCGACGACAGCGGCATGTCGCCGATCTCGTCCAGGAACAGGGTGCCGCCGTCGGCCTCCAGGATCAGCCCCTTCTTACCGCGCGCCGTCGCCCCGGTGAAGGAACCGGGCTCGTAGCCGAACAGCTCGCTCTCGATCAGGTTTTCCGGCAGCGCCGCGCAGTTGACGGCGACGAAGGGCTTGTTGCGGCGGATGCTGGCCTTGTGCAGGGCCTTGGCCAGATGCTCCTTGCCGGTGCCGGTCTCGCCATGGATCAGCAGGCTCATGCGGGTGTTGACCAGCTTCGCCGCCCGCGTCAGCACCGCCTTCAGCGCCGGATCGCCGCCGGACACCACGCGCAACGGCTCCGGCAGCGTGTCGCCGCCATGGTCGGGCGCGTGGCTGCGCGGCAGCGACACGGCCGGTGGCGGCATCGCCTGGGCGAACAGCGGCAGGCCGGTGCGGCGCAGGCGCAGCGTGCGCTGCTCCGTCGGCAGCGAACGGACGAAATGGACGAGATCGTCGACCTCGCAGTCGAACAGCTCGGCGAAGGAGCGGCCGAGCGGCGACACCCCATCCTCCATCAGCAGGTCGCGAGCCCTGTGGTTGAAGCCGACCACCCGCCCGCCGCCGTCTAGCGCCAGGACAAAGTCGGGATCGACCTCCGCGAACTCCTGCGACGCCGACAGCTTCACCACCCAGTCGCGGCGGAAGTTGTTGTAGAGATTGGCGGTTTCGATCTTGTGGACATAGGCGCGCACCATCTGCAGCGCCAGATACTGGCTGATCTTCGGCTCCGGCGAATGCAGGGCGGAGATGTCCAGCACGGCGGCCAGTTCGCCGCCGCTGTCGAAGACGGGTGCCGCGGTGCAGGTCAGCGGGATGTGGGTGGAGTCGAAATGGTCGGTCTGGTGGACGGTCAGCGCCTGGGCGGTGGCGATGCAGGTGCCGACCGCGCAGGTTCCGGCATGCCCCTCGTTCCAGTCCGCCCCCAGATACAGCCCGGCCCGGCGCAGATGGTTGTCGAAGGTCGGGTCGCCGATGAAGTCCACCGTGACGCCGTTGCTGTCGGTCAGCAGCAGGACATAGCCCATGCCGGCCACCTGCCGGTACAGCGCCTCCAGCCCGAAACGGGCCATGCGCAGGAATTCGTCCATGGCGTCGCGATGCTCGCGCAGCCGTTCCTGCGGCAGGATGTGCGGCTCGCGCCCGACGGTGGGGTCCAGCTTGTGGTCGGCGACGCAGCGGCGCCAGGAGCTTTCGATGATCGGATCACGGGCAGATCGCACGCCGGTGGAGACACGGACGAGTTCATCGATGTGGGCCGCGCGCGCGCTGTCCATGGTCGTGCCTCCCGCAGTCATCGTCCGCTTGTCCCGCGAACATATTTATAAGGAACAGTACCAACCGGCAGACCCGCTAGGCAACATGTGCAAAAGCATCACACCGCCCTGCCGGCGGGGCCACGCCATGCCTGTCGGCATACCTGCGTATGACCCCCGCCTTTCGTTATCCTTCTGCGACATCACGTTAAGGACATTTGCACAACTCGGGTCTCATGCTCCATAAACGGGCAGGGATCGCCGGGAGCTTTCGATTTGCGAATTCTGATCGTCGACGATTCACCGCGCCACCTGACCATGATGGTGTATGAGCTGAACAAGCTCGGCTATGCCACCAGCGTGGTTCACAGCGGAGCCGCCGCCATTGAAGCGGTGGCGAATGAGCGGTTCGACGTGGTGATGGCCGACATCCGTCTGGCCGACATGACGGGGCTGGAGCTGTGCTGGCACCTGCGCACCGCACAGGGGCTTCGCCACCTCTACCTGATCCTGATGATCCCCGGCAGCATGACCGACCAGTTCCATGAATTGGTGGAGGCCGGTGCCGACGAATTCCTGCGCAAACCCCTGGACTGGAAGTGGACCGCGGCCCGCCTGCTGGCGGCCTCGCGCGTCGTGGCGATGCAGCGCGACCTGGAACGGCTGGCGACCACCGACGCTCTGACCGGCGCCATGAATCGCCGCCGTTTCCTGGAGAGGGGGGCTGAAGAGGTTGTCCGCTCGCGACGATACGAACGCCCGCTGTCGGTGGTGATGCTGGACATCGATCACTTCAAGCGGGTCAACGATACGCACGGCCACGCCACCGGCGACGAAGCGATCCGCAGCACGGTGCGCGCCTGCAAGGACACCCTGCGGTCCTGCGATCTCATCGGCCGTCTGGGCGGCGAGGAGTTTGCCGTGGTGATGCCCGAAACCCCGCCGGTGAATGCCTTCGCCGCCGCCCAGCGCCTGCGTCAGGCGATCGCCGCTCAACCGGTGAAGCTGGAGGACGGCGGCGAGCTTTACCTGACCGTCAGCCTGGGCCTGAGCTGGCTGACCGGCACCGACGCCGGCATCGAACCCCTGCTGGCCCGCGCCGACGCCGCCCTCTACCGCGCCAAGAACGCCGGCCGTAATCGCGTGGAGGTCGAACCGCAGATCGCGCTGCCGAAATCGATACAGGGGTAGAGATTACCCAAAAATACCCCTGCGCCCGTAACTCTAATAATTTTAGGAGCTGCATAATGAGCGGAAGCCCCCTCATATTTCTTTGCCATGCAAAAGAAGACTCAAAGAAAGTTCAAGAGATATATTTGGAGTTGCGGGCGGCTGGTTTAAGGCCGTGGATGGATAAGCCGCCAAGGCCATTTGAGTTAGAGGGAATTCTGCCTGGAGAGCATTGGAATTCAAGAATTCGTAAAGAAATAAGAAATAGCGCCTATTTTATTGCGTTTCTTTCTAAGAAGTCTGTCTCAAAGAGAGGTTATGTTCAGAGAGAATTTCGACTTGCTCTGAATATGGTGGCTGAAATGCCGGTTGGGCAAGTGTTTCTAATTCCTGTGTTATTGGAAGATTGCGATGTTCCAGAAACGCAGGTGGATTCCGTGAGCCTAAGAGATCTTCAGTGGATCGATCTTACGAAGGAGGGGGTAAGTGTTCTCATTAATTTGTTTCGACATGATGCAGAGAATCGACAGGGGCTTCTACAGCAATCACGATTAGTTCTGCGGCCCGGTAACCCTGAAGATTTTATTGCTTCTATTGGGTCAGATCGTGCAATATATCTCGATGAAACCATATACAATATTAGCGATGTGAGCGAGAGATATTTTGAGCATTTAGAATTTTCACCAACATTTGACGGAAAAGAATTGATTATTAAGGGTGTGAGCAACTTAACCATCATTGGTAAAGGTGTGGGCTGTTCAAAAATTGTTACGCGTCCCAGATATTCGTATGTCATGAAATTTGATAGATGCTCCAATGTTGTGATTTCTGATGTGACTTTGGGGCATGAACCAGACATCGGAGAATGCACGGGAGGAGTTATTGAATTAACAAATTGTGATAATATTATAGTAAAAAGATGTTTGCTTTTCGGATGTGGAACTGAGGGTCTTACCGTACGATCTGTATCTTCCCTGAGTTGCACAGAAACGACTATTAATGACTGCAATCATGGAATATTGAGCATAACGAACAGCCGGGGTATAAATTTCGCTCGCTGTAATTTTATTGATAATAAGAAATATTATGGGGTGAAGATTTTGCACAGCACAGATTTGCGTTTTGATGACTGTAGAATTGCAGGAAACGAATCGATAAATCCGCTATTTGATATTTCATCAAGCAGCAACATTGAAATTGCGGGGGGAGAGATCGCTGATAATGTGGCGCCATGCTTATCAAGAGATAAAGACCAAATAGCTATGGTTGATGTAACATCGCAGAGAAACAGTTTCGAAAAATAAATGTATTTTGCGCTAGTTACGTCCCTCTATTGAAGAGTCTGCCTCATTGTTTTCGCTTGTCCACTCTGGCAGCCCGCTTTCCGCAATCCTCACTCCGACCGCATCGCACAGCAAATTGCGAGCGGCCGTTGCTTCGTAATGAACTATGACTTTGAAACGAGTTGCTAGCCGTCCAACCTGACCAAAATTGCGGTAAACGCCTAATTGCGGTTAGCAAAAAGCCCACCAAGTCACTGACTTGGTGGGCTTTTCAGAGATGGTAGCAGCGGAGGGATTTGAACCCCCGACCAAGGGATTATGATTCCCCTGCTCTACCACTGAGCTACGCTGCCATCGTGAGCGCCGTTGTTGGCGTTTCCGCCGCCGTTGGCTACCATCGTGTCCCGTCGTTGCCGCCGGGAGCCGCTATATAGGATAGGGCGACTTGGCCTGTCAACGCGGAATTTTCAGGGGGTGCGATTTTTTTTGGCCGGTCGGCAAAAACCCGCATAACCCCCTGATTCAGGCCGCCGTTTCACCCGCCTCCGCTGCTTCGGCCACACCTCCCGCCGTGCCGGAAATCCAGCCGCCGCCCAGCACGCGGTCGCCCTGATAGACGACGCAGGCCTGACCGGGGGCGATGCCGTGCTGGGCCTCCAGCAACTCGACCCGCGCGGTGCCGTCGGGGCCGGCGCGCCACAGGGCAGGGGCGGCGGGCTGGGCGGAGCGCAGCTTTACCGATACCTCGATGCCGGCACCGTCAGCCAGATCGGGACCCAGCCAGTTCACGTCGCGCACCATCACCAGCGAGCGGGCGAGGTCGCGGCGCGGGCCGACGACGACGCGGCGGCGGGCTGGCTCCAGGCGGACGACATAGAGCGCCTCCTCCTCCTGGCCACGGATGCCGCCGATGCCCAGTCCCTTGCGCTGGCCGACCGTGTAGTGGACGACACCCTTGTGGCGACCCAGCACGCGGCCATCGACATGGACGATGTCGCCGGGCTCGACGGAACCGGGGCGCAGCTTCGCCACCACCTCGGCATAGTTGCCGTTGGGGACGAAGCAGATGTCCTGGCTGTCGGGCTTGGCCGCAACCTCCAGCCCGTGGCGCTCGGCCAGCGCGCGGGTCTCCGGCTTGGTCAGGCCGCCCAGAGGGAAGCGCAGGAACTCCAGCTGCTCGCGCGTGGTGGCGAACAGGAAATAGCTCTGGTCCTTGGCCGGATCGACGGCGCGGTGCAGCTCGGCGCCCTGCGGGCCGGCGATGCGGCGGACGTAGTGGCCGGTGGCGAGCGCGTCGGCGCCCAGGTCGCGGGCGGTGTTCAGCAGGTCGCGGAACTTGACGCGCTGGTTGCAGCGCACGCAAGGAATCGGCGTCTCGCCGCGCAGATAGCTGTCGGCGAAATCATCCATCACGTCCTGGCTGAAGCGGCCCTCGTAATCCAGGACGTAGTGTGGGATGCCGATGCGGTCGGCGACTTGACGGGCGTCGTAGATGTCCTGGCCGGCGCAGCAGGCGCCCGGCTTCTGCAGGGCGAGGCCGTGGTCGTAAAGCTGCAGCGTGATGCCGACGACGTCATAGCCCTCCTCCCGCAGCACGGCCGCGGTGACGGAGGAATCCACCCCGCCGGACATCGCGACGACGACGCGGGTGTCCTGGGGGCGCTTGGAAAGACCGAGGGAGTTCATGGCGCCCTATATAAGGCGGGCAGGCGCCCGGAAAAGGCAGGAAAAAGGCCGCCGGTGGTTGCGTCTGCGCGACGCCGCCCCGGCGGCCGGAACAGGGTTCCCCTGGACCGTCACTTCATCGCGTTGTTGCTGCCGCCCGGCAGGCGGACGACCAGACCGTCCAGCTCTTCGGTCATGATGATCTGGCAGCCCAGGCGCGAGGTCTTGGTCAGGCCGAAGGCGAGGTCCAGCATGTCCTCCTCGTCCTCCTGCGCTTCCGGCAGGACGTCGAACCATTCCGGCTCGATCACGACATGGCAGGTGGAGCAGGCAAGCGAGCCCTCGCAGGCGCCTTCCAGGTCCAGGCTGTTCTTGTGCGCGATCTCCAGCACGGACAGGCCGAGCGGGGCCTCCACCTCGCGGCGGGTGCCATCGGGCTCGATGAAGGTCATCTTGGGCATGGGGTCCTCGTTCCTTTAAGGTTGCCTAGCGATTTAGGAGGCGGTTTAGGGGGCGATTGTAAGGGAAAAGCGGATCAGGGCCGCGGCGGTGTCAGGGCGGCGCGGCGGTCGCGGACCTCGGTGGCCAGCGCCTCCAGCCGTTCCAGCCGGGCCAGGATGCGGGCGGCACCGTCGGAAGCCGGCGGGCTATCCGGGCCGGAGGCCGTCTGCGCCTTGCGGAAGGCGGGGGCGAGATACTTGATGCAGGCCTCGACCCGCTGGCTGAGGTCCAGACCGATGCGGTCCAACTCCAGCGCGTCCTCGGCGCGGGACAGCCGGGTGGCGAGGTCGGCGATCTCCTCATCCCCGTTGCCATCCTCGTCCCCGACGGAAGGCGCGCCGCCCAGCAGGGCCAGCAGGGCATGGGCGCGGCGGATGGGATCGCGCAGCACCTCATAGGCGTCGCGCAAGGCCTCGACCTGTGCCTTGGCATTCGCCTGCTGGCGGGGGCCGCGGGCGGCGAATCGCTCCGGGTCCATGGCGCGGCTGAAGCCGGCATGCTGCTTCGACAGCTGCTCCAGATCGATGTCGAAGCGGCGTTCCAGCCCCAACCGGGTGAATGGGTCGAGCGGGCGCGGCGGTTGGGCCGCTCCGCAGGCATGGCAGAACAGGGCGCGTGGCGCCACCGAGCGGCCACAGGTGCCGCAGGGCTCCAGATCGCCGGCGATGGCGCCGGAAATTCCGCCGCTGCTGTTGCCGGGCGGGCCGGATTTGGAACGGGTCATGCGCACAGTCCGTCAAAACGCCGAAAGGATCGGCCGATAGGATCGATACCCCGACATCTGGCCGCCACGGCAAGCCGGCGGGCCTTCCGCGGGGTCATACCGAGAAGCCGCAGCCGGCGCAATGCGCGAATGCGGACTTTCCGGGCTGGGGACAGATGGTCGCGCGCAGGCATCGTGGGCGCAAACCGGATCAGCCATCCGCGGGTGCGCTTCGCCGTGCCATCGCGATCCAGGCGGTCAGGAAGCAGTCAACGGCCTCGTCGTCGCTGGTCCAGCCCAGGCTGATCCGAATGGCGCTGGCAGCGGACCGGTCGTCCTCGCCCATCGCCGCCAGCACATGGGACGGTTTCACCTTGCCGCTGGAGCAGGCCGATCCGGCGCTGACCGCCACCCCGGCGAGGTCCAGCGTCATCACCTGGGTCTCGCCGGGCAGGCCGGGCAGCATCAGGCAGCTGGTGTTGGCCACCCGCGCCGCACCGACCCCCATCACCCGGGCGCGCGGCATGGCGGCCAGCGCCTCGCGCTCCAGCCGGTCGCGCAGGGCGGCGAGGTCGGCGGCCTCCGCCAGCCCCTCCCGCGCCAGCCTTGCGGCGGCGCCGAAGCCGACGATGCCCAGCAGGTTCTCGGTGCCGGCCCGCTTGCGCCGTTCCTGTCCGCCGCCGCGGATCAGCGCGTCGGGTTCCAGACCCTCGGCCAGGATCAGGGCGCCGACGCCGGTCGGGCCGCCCAGCTTGTGGGCCGACAGCGTCATCAGGTCGACGCCGAGGTCGGGCAGCGACAGCGGCAGCCGCCCGGCGGCCTGTACTGCGTCGCAATGGATCAGCGCGCCATGGGCATGGGCGATCCGGGCGGCCTCAGCCACCGGCTGGGTCACCCCGGTCTCGTTGTTGACCAGCATCAGCGAGACCAGAGCCGGACCGTCCGCAGCGGCCAGCCGGCGCTCCAGATCTTCCAGGTCGGCGACGCCGTCGCGGCTCACGCCGAAGCGCTCGGCCTGGGGCCAAGCGGCCAGCACCGACTCATGCTCGATGGCGGAGGTCAGCAGCTGGCGGCCGGGGAAGCCGCGCAGGGCGAAGTTGTTCGCCTCCGTCCCGCTGCCGGTGAACAGCACCTGCGCCGGCTTCACGCCCGCCAGTGCCGCGACGGCGGCGCGCGCCTCCTCCACCGCCCGGCGGGCGCTGCGGCCGAAGGCGTGAACGGAGGACGGGTTGCCGACCAGATCCATCGCCTGACCCATCGCCGCCTTGACCTCCGGCTTCAGCGGAGCGGTGGCGTTGTGGTCGAGATAGACTCCGGTCCGACGGAAGGGGGCGGCGAACGGGGCAGTCACTTTTCAGGCACGCTCAACTGCGAAGGCCAATCTCATCTGGCAGCATCACTCTGCGGCGGCGATCGCGGTGCTGTCGGCGGCCGGGGCCGGGCGCAGCAGGTTCAGGCCGCTGGTGCCGATGATCCGCCGCTCCACCACGTCGGCGACGGTGACCGAGCTGAGATACATATGGATCTGGTTGCCCAGCTCTTCCCACAGATCGTGGGTCAGGCAGCGCGAGCGGTTGGTGCGGCAGCCCTGCGGCGTGCCGTTGGCGCAGCGGGTGGTGCGGATCGGCTCGTCCACCGCCAGGATGATGTCGGACACGCGGGTGGCGTCGGCCGGATGGGCCAGCAGATAGCCGCCGCCGGGGCCGCGCACGCTCTTCACCAGCCCGCCCTTGCGCAGCTTGGCGAACAGCTGCTCCAGATAGGACAGCGAGATTTCCTGCCGCTCCGCGATGTCCGCCAGCGCGACCGGGCTGCCCTGGCTGGTGGCGGCCAGATCGACCATCGCCATCACGGCATAGCGTCCCTTGGTGCTGAGTCTCATCGCGATTCTCCTTGCGCTTCGTGCATCCCGCCATTGTGGGACGCCACCGTCTCTAGCGGTGTGGGTGTTGAACGGGGGAGGGCGGCGGGCGGACGGTCCGCTTCCAGCTCGCCGACACGGGCCTGCAGCGCAGTCACCTGATCGAGCAGGCCGGTCAGCGCGCGGGCGACCGGATCGGGGATCTCGCCGCAGGGGGTGCCGTAGGGCATGAATTTCCGGGTTTCCGCGCGGTCGCGCGGCATGACCGGCTTGGCCGGGATGCCGACCATTGCGGTGTCGGCTGGCACGTCGGCCACCACCACCGCGTTGGCGCCGATGCGGGCACCGCGGCCGATGGTGATGGCGCCCAGGATTTTGGCGCCGGCGCCGACGATCACGCCGTCACCCAGCGTCGGATGGCGCTTGCCGGGATCGAGCGAGGTGCCGCCCAGCGTCACCCCATGATAGAGCATGACGTCGTCACCGATTTCCGCCGTCTCGCCGATCACCACGCCCATGCCATGGTCGATGAAGAAGCGGCGGCCGATGGTGGCGCCGGGGTGGATTTCGATGCCGGTCAGGGAGCGGGCGATCTGGGAGATCCGCCGGGCGGTCGTGTGCCAGCCGGCGTCGCGGGCGCGCCGGGCGATGCGGTGGAGCACGATGGCATGCAAGCCGGGGTAGCAGAGCGCCACCTCCAGCCGGGACCGGGCGGCGGGGTCCCGCGCCATGATCCCATCGATCTCTTCGCGAAGATGCTTGAACACGCCATCACCCGCCGTGGTATAGTCCGCCGCTCTCATCGGCCGCCCGCGCCCGGCTTCGGCCTGTCGGACCCTCGCGGTTCAGGACCTTTCCGGTTCGGACCCATTCGGGTGCCGGCCGGCAGGGACCCGGACTTATCGATCGGTCCCGCTAGCGCTGGGGCCGATCGGGCGGGTCAGGCGGGTTGTCCCGGAGGACGTTACGACGCATATATGATGACCAAGCAAAACGGTCAAGAATTGTGTGCGGAAAACCCCACTCCAAGACGGGAAAATCCGTGACGGGCCCGAAGGCCCGCGCCGGGGTGGCTTGCCGGATGAAGGTCCGGCCGGTCGCCGTGGCGGTCCCAACAACCCTTTGTCCGCGTCAGGAACGTCGTTCCCATGCCTGAAGTGCTCTTCAACGGTCCCGCCGGTCGCCTGGAAGGCCGTTACACCCACGGCAAGCAGCCGAACGCCCCGGTTGCGCTGCTGTTGCACCCGCACCCGCAGCACAATGGGACGATGAACAACAAGGTGGTCTTCACCCTGTTCCAGTCCTTCACCAAGCGCGGCTATTCGGCGCTCCGCTTCAACTTCCGCGGCGTCGGGCGCAGCCAGGGCACCTACGACAAGGGGGAGGGCGAGTTGGCCGACGCGGCGGCGGCGCTCGACTGGCTGCAGACCTACAACCCCAACGCCCCGCTCTGCTGGATCGGCGGCGTGTCCTTCGGCGCCTGGATCGGCATGCAGTTGCTGATGCGCCGTCCGGAGATCGACGGCTTCGTCTCGGTCTCGCCGCCGGCCAACCTGTTCGACTTCTCCTTCCTGGCGCCGTGCCCGTCCTCGGGCCTCATCATCCATGGCGACAAGGACGAGGTGGTGCCCCAGGCCGCGGTGACCAAGCTGGTGACCAAGCTGTCGCACCAGAAGGACATCCGCATCGACCACCGTGTCGTCCCCGGCGCCAGCCACTTCTTCGTCAACCGTACCGACGATCTGGCGATCCAGGTGGACGACTATCTGGACAAGGCGCTGGGCAATCCCATCGCGGCCGTGGCGGAGTAAGTAAGCCCAGTCCCATCCAACCGTCTCCACGAGAGCGTGGGCGGTTGGATGAGGGCTGGCGCCGTGCCTATTATTGCTCGCAGCCCAGAACCCACACGTCGTAGATCGGGTTCTCCATCGCCGACAGGGCGGGGCTGGAGGCGAACATCCAGCCGCTGAAGACCGGTTCCGCCTGCTCGCCGGGCTTGATTTCCGTCACTTCCAGGAAAGCGGCCGATTCCGGTGTTTCGATCGGCGGGTTTTCGCGGCAGGCGCGCAGCGTGATGCGCAGGCTGCTCATCGCCTTGGTCTCTCCGACCTTCATGGTGAAGGTGGAGGTGCGGGCGGTCACCTTGTCCAGCCATTGCAGCTTGGCCGCCGGCCGCTCGATCATCTGGCTCGGGACCGGAGCAGCCTGGACGGACGCCGTCGCCAGCAGGGCGGCCGCCAGCGGGAGAAGTCGGAGAAGTCTCGTCACGTCGGATCGCTTCCGTAATTGCGGACGACGCCCCACGGCAGGATCCAGCCAATCAGGGGACCTCTGCCGGGGCGCTCCGCCTTCTATCGCGGAAGCGGGGTCAGCGTCCAGTGGCGGGGGACGCTGGGGTGTGTTGTGCGGGGTGCGTTGTGCGGATCGGGTGTTTCAGCGCGTGACGGTGCTGCGCGACGCGGGGGCGCTGTAGGTGGCGCCGGAACCGCTCTGGGCTTCGTCGCGGTCTTCGATCTTCTGGGTCGCCGCGCTGGCGCCCGCCCCTGCGGCGGCACCGACCACGGCGCCCACGGGTCCGCCGACCACCGCGCCGGCCGCAGCGCCACCAAGCCCGCCGGTGGCCGATTTCTCTTCCATGTCGGCGCCGCAGGCGGCGGTCGCCAGGGCAAGGCCGAGCACGGTCAAATGGGACAGACGCATCGCATTTCCTCCTGCCTCGTGATCCGGCGGCATCGCCGTCCGGATTGCAGGAGGAACGCTTGAGCGTGACCGTCGGTTCCAGCCACGCCCAGGGTTCGAGTGCTTACAGCTTCGGCGGCTGGGCCGGCGCCTGGCCGGGCGCCTGACCCTGCTGGCTGCCGGAAGACTGGCCATTCGCCTGGTCGCCGGACTTGCTCATGCTCTGCAGCGAGAAGATGACCTGACCAAGCAGCTGTTCCAGGCCCGGGGTGCTCTGCGTGAACTCGATCTTGCCGTCCGGCTTGATCATGTCGGGATCGCCGCCCGGTTCCAGCGACAGGAACTTGCCGCCCAGCAGGCTTTCCGATGCGATGACCGCCGCGGTGTCCTTGGGCAGCTTCACCGAATTGTCGACCGACAGATGGACGACCGCCTGGTAGGTGGTGGGGTCGAGCGTCAGTCCGGTGACCGTGCCGACCTTCACGCCGCTGATGCGCACGTCGGCACCGCTCTGCAGGCCGGTGATGCTGTTGAAGTTGGCGGTGATGTCATAGCCCTGCACCTTGCGCAGGTCCGCGCTTTTGTAGGCGAAGGCAAGGAACACGGCGGCCACGGCGAGCACGACGCCGCCAAGCACGGTTTCGATCACATTCCGGCGCATAGAGCTATCCTGCTGCGAGTTCCCGAATCGAAACCCGGCCCGAAAGGGGCCGGGCTTTCCGTTCCGACGTGATGGTCAGTCCCGGCAGGGATCAGCTCGGCGTCCAGGGCTCGTAATCGCCGGTGGCCGGCACGCGCTGCCCGCCGGCCAGCACATGGCCGGGCGGACGGTAGGCCTGGACCGAGCCCGACATGTTGGGCAGATGTTCCTTTTGCCACGGCTTGTGGAACGCGCTCGACCCCTCGGGCAGCGGCTCCTTGGTGGTGTGGTGCAGCCACGCGTGCCATTCCGGCGGGATCTTGGAGGCGTCGGGCTCACCGGCATACAGGACCCAGCGGCGCTCGCGCGTGCCGGGCTGGGTGTCCTTGTTGCGGTAATAGACGTTGCCGAAGCGGTCGCTGCCGACCTTGGCGCCCCGACGCCACGTGACGTAACGGATGTGGATGTTCGCCAGTTTGGTGAACAGGGAGATCGGCTCGCTCATCGTCGCTCACGAATTCCGGAGTCTGGCCCCGCGGACACGGGGCTGGTCGAATGCGGGCCGCACTATGACACCGCAAGTGCCGCGCGTCCACCGTTGGTGAGGCCCAATTTGCCGGCTCATGCAGCTTGACCGGCGCGGTAGCCCCGGCGGCGGTCGCCCCGCGAGTTCACCCCTTTCCCTTGACGCGCCCGCCGGTTTGCCGTAAGCACGCCGCGCACGCGTCGGCACCCCTGGAGGCCGGCGCCCTTTTCGTTTTGGAGCATCGTCATGACCAAGATCATTCCGCTCGGCGCTGAGACGCGCGAACGGGCCGGCAAGGGGACCGCCCGCCAGACCCGCCGTGACGGCCGTATCCCGGCCGTCATCTACGGTGGCAAGCAGGCTCCCGTAACCATTTCGCTCGAGAAGTTCGAGTTCACCCGCGTCCTGCATCAGCCGGGCTTCTTCACGCACCTGTTCGACGTCACCGTCGACGGCACCGCCCATCGCGTCCTGCCGCGCGACGTGCAGTTCCACCCGGTGACCGACGTCCCGCTGCATGTCGACTTCCTGCGCGTTTCGGCCGACACCCGCACCAACGTGCAGGTTCCGGTCGAGTTCGTCGACCAGGACAAGTCGGTCGGCCTGAAGCGCGGCGGCGTGCTGAACATCGTCCGCCACGAGCTGGAGCTGACCTGCCCGGCCGACAGCATCCCGGAGCACATCACCATCTCGTGCGAAGGCTTCGACGTTGGCGATTCGATCCACATCTCCTCGGTCAAGCTGCCAGAAGGTGTGACCTCGACGATCACCGACCGCGATTTCACGATCGCGACCATCGTTGCGCCGTCGGGCCTGAAGTCGGAAGAGGCCGCCGCTTCCTGATAAGGAGCGTTCGACCTTCGAAGATGGTTACGGTGGGGGGCTTCGGCCCCCCGCTTCGTTTTGTGGGGTATGGTTTCCGGAGAGGTGAGGGACATGCTGCTTCTGGTCGGACTGGGCAACCCCGGCAACGAGTATGCCCGCAACCGCCACAACATCGGCTTCATGGCGGTGGAGACCATCGCCCAGCGCCATCGCTTCACCCCGTGGAAGAAGCGTTTCCAGGGCCAGACCGCCGAGGGCACCGTCGCCGGCGACAAGGTTCTGGCACTGGAGCCCGCCACCTTCATGAACCTGTCCGGCCAATCGGTGGTGGCGGCCCTGCAATTCTACAAGCTGAAGCCCGAGAACGTCGTCGTCATCCATGACGAGCTGGACCTGCCCCCCGGTAAGATCCGGGTGAAGAAGGGCGGCGGCCATGGCGGGCACAACGGCCTGCGCTCCATCGACGCGCATATCGGCAAGGAATACTGGCGCATCCGCCTCGGCATCGGCCATCCCGGCAACAAGGATCTGGTCAGCGGCTATGTCCTGCACGACTTCGCCAAGGCCGACCAGAGCTGGATCGACCCGCTGCTCGACGCCGTCTCCGACAACCTGCCGCTGATCGTGGAAGGCCAGCCGGAGCTGTTCATGAACAAGGTGACGGTGGCGACGCAGGCGCGATAAGCCGCGGCCTGCCAGTCCTTCCCCCACTTCGCGTTTGCGCTTTGTCCCCCTTCGTAGGATAAAGCGCCTCAATTCCAGCATTTCCGACGGCGAGCACCCACCCATGGGCTTCAATTGCGGCATCGTCGGCCTGCCGAACGTCGGCAAGTCGACTCTTTTCAACGCGCTGACCGCCACCCAGGCGGCGGAGGCGGCGAATTTCCCCTTCTGCACCAAGGAGCCGAACGTCGGCCGCGTCGGCGTGCCCGACCCGCGGCAGGACAAGCTGGCGGAAATCGCCAAGTCGCAGAAGGTCATCCCGACCCAACTGGAGTTCGTGGACATCGCCGGCCTGATCCGCGGCGCGTCGAAGGGTGAAGGGCTGGGCAACCAGTTCCTCGCCAACATCCGCGAGGTGGACGCCATCGTCCATGTGCTGCGCTGCTTCGAGGACGACGACATCACCCATGTCGAGGGCAACGTCGATCCGCTGCGCGATGCCGAGGTGGTCGAGACCGAGCTGATGCTCGCCGACATGGAAAGCCTGGAACGCCAGCTGACCAGCCTGCAGAAGAAGGCCAAGGGCGGCGACAAGGACAGCAAGATCAAGGCCGACCTGATGGAGCGCGCCCTGAAGGTGCTGCAGGACGGCAAGCCGGCCCGCGTGGTCGAGCTTTCGGACGACGAGCGGCCGGTGTTCAAGCAGTTCATGCTGCTGACCGACAAGCCGGTGCTCTATGTCTGCAACGTGGAAGAGGCGTCGGCCGCGACCGGCAACGCCTTCTCCGCCAAGGTCGCGGAAAAGGCCAAGGCCGAGAATGCCGAGGTCGTCGTGATCTCCGCCGCCATCGAGTCCGAGGTCGCCCAGCTCTCCGACCCGGCCGAGAAAGCCGAATTCCTGGAATCGATGGGGCTGGAGGAAACCGGCCTGAACAAGCTGATCCGCGCCGGCTTCAAGCTGCTGGACCTGATCACCTTCTTCACCGTCGGCCCGAAGGAGACGCGCGCCTGGACCGTGCGCCGCAACGCCAAGGCTCCTGAAGCCGCCGGCGTCATCCACACCGACTTCGAGCGCGGCTTCATCCGCGCCGAGACCATCGACTACAACAGTTTCGTCACGCTGGGTGGCGAGCAGGGGGCGAAGGACGCCGGCAAGATGCGCCAGGAAGGCAAGGAATACGTCGTCCAGGATGGCGACATCTTCCACTTCCGCTTCAACGTCTGATTAGACGGAGTTTTTGAGGGGGCGGTGGCATCACCGCCCCCTTTCCACCTCCGCCGTCACCCAACTGTCATATTGTCGTAACAATCAGCGCTCCCCACCCTTCAGTTAGGGGTGTGTCCTGATCGCACCCCCCATCCGACAAGAGGGGGTGCGATGCAGGCGACGCGGGTGCTGCTGGAACTGGCCGGGAATGTCGTGCTGCTCCTGTGGGGGCTGCACATGGTGCAGAGCGGGCTGACCCGCGCGCTGGGCGGCGACCTGCGCCGCATCCTGGGGGCCGGGCTGCGCAACCGCTGGACCGCCTTCCTGTCCGGCATGGGCATCACCATGCTGCTGCAGAGCAGCACCGCCACCGGTCTGATGGCGACCGGCTTCACCGCCACCGGGCTGGTGTCGCTGATGCCGGCGCTGGCGGTGATGCTGGGGGCAAATGTCGGCTCCACCCTGATCGTACAGGTACTCGCCTTCGACATCGCCCATGTGGCGCCGGTCCTGCTGCTGGGTGGCTTCATCGCCTTTCGCCGCGGAGCCCGCACGCGCAGCCGCGATCTGGGCCGGGTCGCCATCGGACTGGGCCTGATGCTGCTGTCGCTGCATTTGCTGCTGGCAACCATCGCCCCGGCGGAGAACGCACCGTTGCTGCAGCGGATGCTGGCGATGCTGACGGCCGACCCGGTGGTCGCGGTGATGCTGGCGGCACTGCTGTCCTGGGCCGCCCATTCCAGCGTCGCCGCCATCCTGCTGATCGCCTCGTTGGCCGGCGGCGGGGTGATCGGTCCGGAGGCCGCGGTCGCCATGGTCGCCGGCGCCAATCTGGGCAGCGCCGTCAATCCGGTGGTGGAGGGGCCGGGCGGCGACGGCCGCAACCCGGCGGCAAGGCGGCTGCCGGTGGGCAATCTCATCAACCGGCTCGTCGGCTGCCTCATCGTCGTGCCCCTGCTGGGACCGATCACCGCCGGCCTGCAGGCGGTGTCGCCGGATGCCACGCGGTTGGCCGCCAACTTCCACCTCGCTTTCAACCTGGCGATGGCCGGGCTGTTCATCGGCCCGCTTCCCTGGTTCGCGCGGGCCCTGACCCGGATGTTCCCGGAACGGGTTGCGGTCGCCGACCCGGCGATGCCGCTCTATCTCGACCGCAGCGCGCTCCGCGTCCCCCATCTCGCCATCGCCAACGCATCGCGGGAGGCGTTGCGCATGGCCGACACGGTGGACAGCATGCTGCGCGGCGCGCTGGACGTGATCCAGACCGATGACCGCAAGCGGGTGCAGGAGATCCGGCGGATGGACGATGTGCTGGACCGGTTGCACGACGCCATCAAGCGCTATCTCACCCAGATCAATGTCGAGGATCTGGATGAACGCGACGCCCGCCGGGTGTCGGACGTACTGACCTTCACCATCAACCTTGAGCATGTCGGCGACATCGTCGACCGCAATCTGATGGAGGCGGCCTCCAAGAAGATCCGGCGCAGGCTGCATTTCTCCACCGAGGGGGCGGCCGAGATCGCCGGCATGCTGGAGCGGCTGAGCGAGACCCAGCGTCTGGCCGCCGCCGTCTTCGTGTCGGGCGATGTCCGGTCCGCCCGCGCACTGATCCACGAGAAGGAGGTGATCCGCGATCTGGAGACCAGCGCCACCGAGGCGCATTTCGCCCGCCTGCGCGCCGGCCGCAAGGAAAGCGTCGAGACCAGTGCCCTTCATCTGGACATCCTGCGCGACCTGCGCCGGATCAACGCCCATCTGGTCGCCGCCGCCTATCCCGTGCTCGATCAATCGGGGGAGCTTCTGCCCAGCCGTCTCAAACGAGGGGCAGCGCGGGCGTGACCGTCCGCTCCCGATGGGGGGATGGCGCGGCTTCCGCTTCGACCTTTTCTTGTCACCGGTCCAGCCACGTTAACACTTTCGTAACCATATAAAATTCGTCAAGCTCTTTCGCGACATGGTTAACAAACCGCTCCTGTGGTTGTTATGGCAGTGAGTGCCAAGGAACGGTTGTCGAGAGGGAGCGGACGGTGGCGAACACGCACGCGACGTCGAACGGACCCAATGCACAGGGGGCATCCGACGCCGGATTCGCCGAGCGGGTGCGCGATGCCATCGACCGCCAGGAACTCTCCCTGGTCTTTCAGCCGCAGGCGGACGTCGTCACCAACCGCCTCACCGGCTTCGAGGCTCTGTCGCGCTGGCGCCTGTCCGACGGCACCATGCTGCCGCCCGACGTCTTCGTGCCGATGGCCGAACAGGGGGAGGCGATCCATCTGCTGGGCGAATGGACCCTGCGGACGGCCTGCAGGGTGGCCGCCGGCTGGCTGCGCGCCGGCTACCCCGACATTCCGGTGTCGGTGAACCTGTCGGCGCGGCAGCTCGACGATCCCGGGCTTGTGCTGAAGGTGCTCGGCATCCTGACGGAGACTGGCCTGCCGGCCGCCAACCTGAAGCTGGAGCTGACCGAAACCAGCATGTTCAGCCAGAGCGCCGAAGCACGCGAGGCACTGGTGCAGCTGCGCGGCGCCGGGATCCGGCTGGTGCTGGACGATTTCGGCACCGGCTGGTCGTCGCTGGCGACCCTGCGCCGGGTCCCGGTGGAGGCGCTGAAGATCGACAAGCAGTTCGTCCAGGCGATGGTGGAGGACCGCGACGCCGCCGCCATCGTCCAGGCGGTGGTGGCGCTGGCCCACGCACTGGACCTCGGCGTGGTGGCGGAAGGGGTGGAGACGCCGGAACAGCGGCTCTACCTGCAGGCCTATCGCTGCGACGTCCTGCAAGGCTATTGGCTGTCGCGCCCGCTGAGCGCCGACGGGGTGAGCGAGTTCCTGGCCGAGCGGAGTGTCATCGGCACCCTGCGGCCTATGGGGTTGGGCTCCGCCGCTGGGCCGCAGACATCAGGATAACCCGCCGGGTCTCGTCCCATTCCGTCAGTTCGCCCGCCTCCTCGGCGGTGGCCCAGCAGGCCTCCAGCGCGTCGTCGGCACAGATCGGGTCGCCCTCCGCACTCTCCGCCGCCACTTCCACCAGCGTATAGTGGTAATGGACGCGCCCCTCGGCATCGGGGGTGATGGCGTCGACCACGGTGACGATTCCGGTTGGCACCACCTCCAGACCGGTTTCCTCGCGCACCTCGCGCACGGCGGTCTCGAAGACGGTTTCGCCGACCGACTGTGCCCCGCCCGGCAGGCTCCACTGCCCCATCCGCGGCGCCTTGCCCCGTCGGATCAGCAGCACCTTGTCTCCGCGCCAGACGACGGCCCCGACACCGACCCAGGGGCGGTCGGGATATTCGCGGCTTGAACGGTCGGGCGGGGTGGCGGACATGAACGGCTCCCTATCGATGGCTTGACCCGAGGGTAGCGCGGTCCGACACTGGGATGCCAGACGCGAAGACGCATCGCCGCGTCCTGCCGGCCCACCACACCAATCTGACAGCCAGCCATGAAGCTCAACGAGATCCGCACCTTCATCGCCGTGGCCGATGCGCAATCGGTGCAGGAGGCCGGCAACCGGCTAGGACTGACGCAGTCGGCCGTGTCGCGGCTGATCCAGCGGCTGGAGGCGGAACTGGGCGTCGTGCTGTTCGACCGGCAGACCAAGCCGCTGGCCCTGACCCGCGACGGCGAACTGGCGCTTGGCCACGCAAGGCGCATCCTGGCGGCGACGAGCGACTTCGCCGACGCCTTCGCCGGGTCGGCCGAGCCGCGCGGGTTGCTGCGGCTGGGGACGGCGCATGTGCTGACCGCGCTGGCCGCCGGCCGGCCTCTGGACGAGTTGCGGGCCGGCTTCCCCGGCCTGACCTTGCGGCTGCATGCCGACTGGAGCAACCCCCTGATCGAGCAGGTCCGCGCCGGCAGCCTGGATGGTGCGCTGGTCCTGATGTGCGACGATCAGGCGCCGCCCGACGATCTGCCGGTCCGCCGGATCGGGACCGAACCGGTCAGCATCATCGCTTCTCCCGGCGACGGTTCCGCCGATCTAGCGGCCATGAACCGGCGGGGCTGGGTGTTGCAGCCGAACGGCTGCCGCTATCGCGAGGCGCTCCATCAGGCGCTGGCGCCGCTCGGCCTGCAGCCCAACGTGACGGTGGAGGCCTATGACCAGAGCCTGCTGGTGTCGCTGGTGGCGCGCGGCGTCGGCTTCGGTCTGGCGCCGATGGGGTTGATCGCGCCGATCCCCGGTGCGGTCGCCGTCCGGCCGCTCGACCTGCCCGATTTCCGGATGGCGGTGACAATCTGGCTGATCCAGGCGCGGACGACCGGACGCATCGCGCCGGTGTTCGACCGGCTGGAGGAGTCGCTGCGGCAGGAGTTGTCGGTGTGTCATCGGCCCGACCGCCGAACCGCCCAAACTCCCGTCCTGCATTCCGCTGCGGAATGACCCGGTTGCCGATTATGAATTTGCCGAACTGTTGGTGCCCGCCTATCGTCGGGGCATAGCAGTTCCACAACACCGGCGCGCAATGCCGGCCCCTTCCGGGAGGACGCCTTGACCACCGCCACCCCCGCACCGGCGCCCTCCTGGAGGACGCCCGCACTCGTCGTCGTTTGCGGTTGCCTGATCTCGATGCTGGCCTTTGGACCGCGGTCGAGCATGGGCCTGTTCATCGGCCCGCTTTCGGAAACCCGCGGCTGGGGCCGCGACGTCTTCGCGCTGGCGATGGCGATCCAGAACATCCTGTGGGGCGCCGGCGGCCCCTTCGCCGGGGCGCTGACCGACCGCTACGGCCCGGCCCCGGTGCTGGCCGGCGGCGGGATCCTCTATGCGGCCGGTCTGGCGCTGATGCCTTACGCCACCACCAGCGTGGAACTGTACCTGACCGCCGGCGTGCTGATCGGCCTCGGCCTGTCCGGTGCGTCCTTCGGCATCATCATCGCAGGCTTCACCCGGCTGCTGCCGCCGGAACAGCGCAGCTGGTCGGTTGGAATCGCCACCGCCGCCGGGTCGATGGGCCAGTTCCTGTTCGCGCCGATGGGGCAGGCCTTCATCGCCGGCTTCGGCTGGCAGACCGCCCTGCTGCTGCTGGCGGCCTCGATGATCGCGGTGCCGCTGCTGGCCGGCGTCTTCCCCGGCCCGAAGGGCATAGCGGCTGGTGGCGGACATGCGGTGACCGGCGCCAACGTCGGATTCGTCACTGCCGTGCGCCAGGCCTTCCAACACCGCAGCTATGTGCTGCTGGTCGCCGGCTTCTTCGTCTGCGGCTTCCAGCTGGCTTTCATCACCACCCACCTGCCGCCCTACCTGACCGAGGCCGGCATCAGCCCGACGCTGGCGGCCTGGGCGCTGGCGCTGATCGGCCTGTTCAACGTCGTCGGCTCCTACGCTTCGGGCGTGCTGGCCGGCAAGGTCAGCAAGCGCTATCTGCTGTGCGGCAACTATTTCTCACGCGGCATCGCCACCGCGATCTTCATCCTGCTGCCGATCTCGCCGGTGACCGTCATCGCCTATGCCGCGGTGATGGGCCTGCTGTGGCTGTCCACCGTGCCGCCGACTTCCGGCCTCGTCGCGCTGATGTTCGGCACCCGCTACATGGGCACGCTCTACGGCTTCGCCTTCTTCAGCCATCAGGTCGGCGGCTTCCTGGGCGTCTGGCTCGGCGGCGTGCTGTACGAGCGCACGGGATCCTACGACGTCGTCTGGTGGCTGGGCGTGGCGCTGGCCATGTTCGCGACCATCGTCCACTGGCCGATCGCCGAGAAGCCCGCCCCGTCGCTGGCGGCGGCCGAGGCGAAGGCGTAAGGTAGATCACCATGAGCGACAGCCCCGTCCAATCCTCTTCCGGACTTCCCATCGGCCACGGGCTTGCCGTGGCGCTGCTGGGCGGCATCCTGCTGGTGTGGGCCGGTCTGATGGGGCTGTCGCTGCAGCGCGCTGCGCTGCCGGATGCGACCGACGGCATGATGCTGGCGGTTTTCTCCCCTGGCACCAGCGATGCCGAGGCGATGACGGCGATGGTGCGGGCGGGCGGCGAGCCGGTCCGCTCCACTTGGCTTGGGTTCGCCTGGGTCGCCCGCGGGGTGGAGCCCGGCTTCGTCGGCCGTCTGAAGGCGGAAGGCGCGCTGGCCGCCTTCGGCGAGCTTCCGGTCGGCCCGACGCTGGGCGGCTGTACCGCAACCCCGGTCGACGCTGCCAAGATCGCCGCCACCAGGCTGCAATAGTCCCGACTTTCCGCCCCTTACAGGCCGGTGGGCGTCGCGCGCGTGTCGGCGGTGCGGGTGGTGCCCTGGTCGATCAGCGGCTGTAGCGCCGGGGCAAGGCTTTTCAGAAGCTGGGCGGGCAGGGCGCTGGTGAAGCGGTAATTGTCGGCCTCCGGTCCATGGACGAAGGCGGTCATCGTCCCGAAGAAGCGGTCGCCGATGTAGAAGACGAAGGTGGCGGTGCGGTTGACCGCCTTCGATTCGATCAGCACGCCGCCCGGCCCCCAACGATCCAGCCGGTGGTCACCGGTGCCGGTCTTGCCACCCATCGGGATCGGTGCACCGGACGGGTCCTTGAAGGAGCCCCAGACCCGCTTGGCGGTGCCGTTCTGCGCCACGTCCATCAGGGCGCGGCGCAGGGTGGCGCAGACCTCCGGCCGCAGCACGCGCTCGCCCTTCAACGGCCCCAGCCCCAGCTTCGCCTCGTAAGGCGTGCCGGCGGCGAAATGCAGCGAGCGGATCTTCACGGTCGGTTGGCGCACCCCGTCGTTCAGGATCAGCCCCATCAGCTCCGCCAGCGCCGCCGGGCGGTCGGCCGAGCTGCCGATAGCGGTCGCCAGCGACGGCACCAGCGTTTCGAACGGATAGCCGACGCTGCGCCATTGGGCGGTGATGCGCTGGAACGCCTCCTCCTCCAGCCCGATGCGGATACGGGTGTTCTGGGCGGCCATGCCCTTCTTGAACAGCCAGCGGTAGCTTTCCTGGCGTTCGTCGGCGCTGGCCGCCAGCACTTCGGCCCGCGTCGCGCCGGGATGCTGCTGGAGATAGGCGACCAGCCACAGTTCCAGCGGATGGACGCGGGCCAGATAGCCCAAATCGTTCAGCGGAAAGCGGTCCGGCCCGTATTTGGTGTAGAGCGCCGACAGCGCGTTATCGGTCAGCGCCATCCCCGGCAACCGCCCGCGCAGGAAGGCGGAGAACTCGGCCAGCCCGGCCTTGGGCCGCACGGTGCGGAAGATCACCGCCAACCGGTGCGGCACGGGACGCGAGCGGGTCGCCAGCCGGGCCAGCGCCTCGTCCGGCGTGCGCTTGCGGTAGTCGTTGTAGAAGCGGTTGAGGAAGTCCGACCCTTCGCGGTCGGCGAAACGGGCGAGATAGGCCTGCCGGGCCGGGTAGTCGGGCGAGCGCAGGATGTCGGCGCCGTCGTCGGCTCCCTCGTCCATATAGAATTGGACGACGTCGCGCATCAGCCGGATGAAGGGCAGGTTGACGCTGTTCCGCAGTGCCTCCTGCACGGTCAGGATGCGGCCGTTGTCGTCCTTGTTGAAGTTCACGAATGTGTGCTGGCCGCCGCCGGTGAAGAACACCTCGCCGGGGCCGGCGGAATAACGCCGCTCCATCGCCGCGTCCAGCATGGCCGGCAGCCGGCGGTCGGGAGAGGCAGCCAGCCACGCCGTCGCCCAGCGGGTCAGATTGTCCGACGCCTCGTCCTGCACATCGGCCAGCAGTTCCTTCGGCAGATGGGCGTAGCGGCTGTGCAGTTCGGCGACGATCTCCAGATAGGTCGTCAGCGTGCGCAGCTTGGCGGTGGAGCCGAGATCGAGCTTCGCCCCGTCGTTGATGTCCAGCGGCTGATCGAGATTGTCGGCTTGGACGCGCAGGTAATTGGCCTCCGGACCCCGCTCGTACAGCGTGATCGAGTAGACCAGCTTGGACAGGTCGTTGTTGCGGGCGTCCAGCAGCCGCTCGCCGGTCAGCCCCAGCGAGCGGGCATAGTCGGGATCGTTCAGCTTGCCCAGCACCTCCACCACGCGGGCCTGCGTCTGGGCGTCCAGGGTGGATTGCGCGGTGAGGTCGAGGCGGTCGAGCGCGTAGAGGTTGGAGACGCCGAGCATGCCCAGCAGCCGGGCGCGGATGGCGTTGGTCGCCTTCTGCTCGACGAAGGAGGTGGCGGGGGCGATCGGCGCCTCCTCGCGGAAGGCCAGCGGCGTGGCCAGCGCCGCGTCGCGCAGCGCCGGATCGATCACCCCGGCCTGGGCCAGCGCCCGCAGATGGGCGTCGGCCAGCCGGTCGAGCGCCGCACGGTCCTGGATCAGGTAGTAGGAGGGCCGCCGCTGCGCCAGCAGCAGGGCCAGCACCTGCTTGTAAGCCAGGGCCTTCAGCTTCAGGGCGCGGGCGTCCGGGGCCGGCTCCGCCAACACACGCTTGGCGATGGACAGGTCGGTGCCGAACCAGGCCCACAGCCCGTCGCCCAGCCCGTTCACCTCGCCGAAGCCCGAGCGCGCGGTCAGCGGGGTGGAGTTCAGGTAATCGACCAGGATGCGGCGGCGGGCCTCGGTCGTGTCCTCGCCGTCGCTGTAGGCGCGGACGCTGGCCGAAGTCATCTGGCGCAGCTTCTCCACGCTGCCGACGGTCTGGCCGTCGGGAGAATGGCGGTATTTCTCGATCTGGGTGGCGAGCGTCGAGCCGCCGGGGGAGCGCTGGCCCGGACGGATCATCTGGAGCGGCAGCATGGCGACCGCGGCGCCGAAGCGGTCCCACTCCACCGCCGGGTTGCGGCGCGGCTGGTCGGCATCCAGAAGTTCGCGATTCTCGATGAAGAGCAGCGTGTCGGCGACCAGCTTCGGCACATCGTCGAAGCCGTCGAACACCCGTTCGGGATAGCGTGCCGAATACATGACCGCGCCGTTGCGGTCGAGCAGGGTCAGGCCTGCCTGCGTCTTCTCGCGGTAGATCGGAAAACCGCCGCCGGCCATGAAGCGGTCGAGCGCCGGCGACAGCACCGCCTGCCGTTCGACCGCGTAGATGTCATGGGTCAGCGACTCGAGATAACCGGGCATGGCGGTGTAGCCGAGCCGCTCGTTGTACGGCCCATGCTTGGGATAGCGCGCCTGCGGATTGGGGCCTTCGCGCAAGGAGACGGTCATCGACTGGGCGACTCCGGAGAGCAGCCGGGCCTGGAGGCGCGAGGTCTCCATCTCCCGCCAGCCGGCATAGCCGGCGGCGGCGAGCGTGATGGACAGCGTCGCCGCGATCACGACCCGCCCTGTCCAGCGCCCGACCTGCATCCACCGCTTGGCCATCTCGGATGCGCACCCCCTGCCGTCCGACCCACACGGTCGGTGTCGGTCGGAACGATAGGCTAATTATGGTTAACGGGGGTTTAAGGGGGGCCTCTCACCCCTCCAGCAGCGTCTTTGCGCGGGCTGCCAGCTCCGTCAGCGGAACCTCCACCTGTTCGCCCTTGACCAGATGCTTCAGCGTCGCGGTGCCGCGGGCCTTCTCGTCGGAGCCCATCAGCAGGACGACGGGGATCCCGGCGCGGTCGGCATACTTCATCTGCTTGGCGATCTTGCCGCCGTCCAGCTGGATTTCCGTGTTGATGCCGGCGGCGCGTAGCTCGCTCGCCATGCGGAAATAGTCGGCGGACAGGGACGGGTCCATCTGCGTCACCAGCACCTGGGCGGTGGGGGTGGCGTCCTTGATGATGCCGGCTTCCATCAGCTGGTAGAACAGGCGGGTGGCGCCGATGGAGATGCCCACACCCGGCAGCTTCGACTTGGTGTAGTGGCTGGCGAGATTCTCGTAGCGCCCGCCGGAGCAGACCGAACCGATGCCGGGATGGTCGTTCAGGAAGGTCTCGTAGACGGTGCCGGTGTAGTAATCGAGCCCCCGCGCGATGGCGAGGTTGATGCGCACCGTCCCTTCCGGCACCTGGAAGGCCCTGAGGCCCTCGATGACGGTGGTCAGCTCGCCGACGCCTTCGCGGAAGATGGCGTTCTCGATGTCGAGCGCGCCCAGCGCCGCCAGCGTCTCGGCGTTGCTGCCCTTCATGGCGATCAGCGACAGGATGGTGTCGGCGGCATGCTCGGTCACGCAGAGGCCCAGCAGGCTGGCGCGCACCTTGTCCTGGCCGATCTTGTCCAGCTTGTCGATCTCGCGCAGAACCAGGACGCGGGTGTCGGCGTCGGCGACGCCCAGACCGTCGAGCAGTCCCAGCAGGATCTTGCGGTTGTTCACGTTGATGGTGAAGCCGCCGAAGTTCAGCTCGGTGAAGACATGGTGGATCACCGCCGGGATCTCGGCGTCGTAATGGGCGGACAGGCTGTCCTTGCCGATCACGTCGATGTCGCACTGGTAAAATTCGCGGAAGCGCCCGCGCTGCGCCCGCTCGCCGCGGTAGACCCGCTGGATCTGGTAGCGGCGGAAGGGGAAGGCGAGGTCGCGCTCATGCTCCGCCACATAGCGGGCGAGCGGCACCGTCAGGTCGAAGCGCAGCGCCAGCTCCGGCTTGTTGCCCTGCTGGATGGCCCCGGTCGACTGGACGAAATAGACCTGCTTCTCCGTCTCGCCGCCCGACTTGGTCAGCAGCGTGTCGACCGTCTCGAACACCGGGGTTTCGACGGGGACGAAGCCGAACCGCTCGTAGCCGCGGCGGATGGTGTCCAGCATGCGCTGGAAGGCCACCTGCTGGCGCGGCAGCAGCTCCATCGTTCCGGGCGGGGTGCGGGGCGTGATCAGGCTCATCGGAGAGGGTCCGCGCTTGGATAGGAAAAGCGTGCGTTTTCTAGCCCCTTTCGCCGGCCCCGTCATCAGGAGGAGAAGATTTTTCGGTGGACGCGAAAATTTTTTGGAAGGGCATGGAATGAACGGCAGCGGGGCCGCGTTCATCTAAGCACGATCCCGCAACGAGGATCGCTCACCGAAATGGAGAAACAAAATGTCCGGCACCGTCTTTGGGTCGCGTATCCGCTCGTCAGTTTCGACCTTTGCGTTTGTCGCCCTGATGGCGACCGCCCCCGTGCTGAGCGCGGGTGCGGCAACGGTCGCTCCGGCCGCCCCGGCCACGTCGACTCCCGCCGCGACGACCGACTCCACCACGACTGCGCCGAAGGTCGAGCAGAAAGCCGACCAGAAGGCCGTCACCAAGACCGAGGCCACCAAGCACGAGGCCCCCAAAGCCGACGCGACCAAGGCTGACGCCACCAAGGCCGATGCCGGCAAGACCAAGCATGAACAGGTCGCCGCGACTCCGAAGGCCGAGGTGACCAAGACTCAGGCCGATGCCGTCGCCAAGGAACTGGGCGCCAAGCCGACCGAGCAGTTGACGGTCCAGCTCGGCAAGTATCACGAGCAGATGCTGGCCGCCCATGCGCTGAAGGACAGCGCCGCCCGCGACAAGGCTGTGGCCGAGGCGCGGCAGCAGCTCGCCACCATCGGCGGCAAGCCGGTGACTGCCGAGCAGGCCGCGAAGATCGACAACATCCTGGGGGTGAAGACCTCGACCACCATCCAGTAAAGTCTCGGCAAGACGGCCAGCCCCCCGCCAACGCCGGCCGGCGGGGGGCTGCCGGTTTCACCACATGTTTCCCGTCCATGTTTCCGGTTCGGGGACCGCCTCTGTTGAGATGCGACGGGGATGGCGATAGAACGTCGTCCAAGTTCACTGCCCCTCGACACCAGCGCCGGGACCCGATCCATGCCGAACGACCGTCTTGTCATCCGCCGTCCCGACGACTGGCATGTCCATCTGCGCGACGGCGCCATGTTGAAGGCGGTTCTGCCCTTCACCGCCCGCCAGTTCGGCCGCGCCATCGTCATGCCGAACCTGAAGCCGCCG
The DNA here is from genome assembly GCF_946480385.1 of uncultured Azospirillum sp. Next base: position 62,067 of record NZ_CAMLJP010000003.1, on the reverse strand, counting down.
GTGGCGACGGTCGCCGACGCCGTCGCCTATCGCGAGCGCATCCTGGCGGCCCTGCCGGAGGGCGTGGATTTCACCCCACTGATGACCGCCTATCTGACCGACGGTACCGATGCCGATGATCTGGCGCTGGGCTTCAGGGACGGGGTGTTCGCAGCGGCCAAGCTCTACCCCGCCAATGCCACCACCAACAGCGCCCATGGCGTCACCGACATCGCCCGCATCGCTCCGGTGCTGGAGCGGATGGCGGAGATCGGCATGCCGCTGCTGATCCATGGCGAGGTGACCGACCAGTCGGTCGACATCTTCGACCGCGAGGCGGTGTTCATCGACACCATCCTGGCCCCGCTGGTGGAGCGTCATAAGACCCTGCGCGTGGTGCTGGAGCATGTGACGACGGCCGACGCCGTGCAGTTCGTCCGCGCCCATGCCGCCAGCGGCCGGATCGGCGCCACCATCACCGCGCACCATCTGCTGATCAACCGCAGCCACATCTTCCAGGGCGGCATCCGCCCGCACCTGTACTGCCTGCCGATTGCCAAGCGCGAGACCCACCGGGTTGCGCTGGTCGAGGCGGCGATCTCCGGCGAAGGACCGTTCTTCCTGGGCACCGACACCGCGCCGCATACGGTGACGGCCAAGGAGTCGGCCTGTGGCTGCGCCGGCTGCTTTACCGCCGCCAACGCGCTCGAGCTTTATGCCGAAGCCTTCGACGAGGCCGGCGCCCTCGACAAGCTGGAGGCCTTCGCCAGCCTGAACGGCCCGCGTTTCTACAACCTGCCGGTCAGCGAGGAGCGCGTGGCTCTGGAACGCCGCCCGTCGGTCGCCCCCGACCTGATCCTGATCAGCGAGGGCGACGCCGTCCTGCCCTTCCGCAGCGGCGAGACCCTGCGCTGGAGCTTCGTCGGCGCGGTGTAAGGCGAATGAGGCTGCGCCAGCTGAGGCGCGGCCTTTTCGGTCAGAAAAGCGTTCCCTGCACCGGCACCACCCGCGGCTTGCGCGGTGCCGGCTTCTTCTCCGTTTTGCTGTCCGTTGGCGGCTCGTTGGTTGACTCTACCTTTGGGCCACCATCGACCGTTGCGGCAACTTTGGCATCATCGGCGAAGACGATGTTGATCGGCAGGCCCGGCTTCGCCTGATCGGCGCGGGTCACCGGCCGGCCGTCGCGGTCCTCGACCAAGGCGAAGCCGCGGGCCAGCACACCCTTGTAGCTGTAACTTTCCAGCAATTGGCCGAGCGACGCCAGTGTCGCCGCCTTGTCGGCAACCCCCTTGGCATAGCTGCGGTCGAGGCGCGGCGTCAGGTCGGCGACGCGGCGTTCGCCATCCGCCAGCTTCACCCGTGCAGGGGTCAGCGACAGCCGACCGGCGACACGGTCGAAGCGTCCACCTGCGGTGGTCACCGCATGGCGCAGGGCCGAGTCGAGCGCCCGGCTCTCCGACGCCAGTTTCTGGTCCGCCTGGGCCAGCTTCTCGCGCGGGTGGCGCAGTTTGGCGGCCAGCTCGCCAACGCGGGTGCGGCGCCGTTCCAGCAGGGCGGCGGCAGCGAGGTTCAACCGTTCGGCGCGGTCGTCCAGCCGTTGGGCATGGCCCTCCAGCAGGGCGCGGGGATCGCCAAGGCCGCGGGCGAGCCCCTCCACCCGATTGCGGCGATCCTCCACCGCGCGGGAAACGCTGGCGAGCAGGCGGCGTTCGTCGTCCAGGATCTGGGCCAGCAGCTCGCCGCGCACCGGCACCGCCATCTCGGCGGCGGCGGTCGGGGTGGGGGCGCGCAGGTCGGACGCGAAGTCGATCAGGGTGGTGTCTGTTTCGTGCCCGACGGCGGAGATCAGCGGGATGGCGCTGGCTGCCGCCGCGCGCACCACATTCTCCTCGTTGAAGGCCATCAGGTCCTCCAGCGAGCCGCCGCCGCGCGCCACGATGATCAGGTCCGGGCGAGGAACCCCCCCACCCGGCTGGATGCGGTTGAAGCCCTCGATAGCCGCCGTCACTTCGGCCGCCGCGCGCTCGCCCTGCACCGCGACCGGCCACAGCAGGACATGGCGGGGGAAGCGGTCGTTCAGCCGGTGCAGGATGTCGCGGATGACCGCGCCGGTGGGGGAGGTGACGACGCCGATCACGTCGGGCAGGAAGGGGATGCGCTTCTTGCGGGCGGGGTCGAACAGCCCCTCCGCCGCCAGCCTGCGCTTGCGCTCCTCCAGCATCTTCAGGAGCGCGCCTTCGCCGGCCAACTCCATCGACTCGACGATCAGCTGGTATTGCGAGCGGCCGGGATAGGTGGTCATCCGCCCGGTGACGATGACCTCCAGGCCCTCCTCCGGCCGGACCGCCAGCTTCGCCATGGTGCCGCGCCAGCACACCGCCTCGATCACCGCAGTGTCGTCCTTCAGACGCATGTAGCAGTGGCCGGAACTGTGCTTCTTCGGCTGGCTGATCTCGCCGCGGACGCGGACGAAGCCGAATTCCTCCTCGATGCTGCGCTTCAGCCGGCGGGCGAGGTCGCCGACGGTGAATTCCGGCAGGTTGGATCCGGGGCGCGGTTCCGGGGCAATGAGAGGAGAGGAGTTCGAATCGTAGGTCATGGCGCTCTTGAGTTGGGGCGCCGCCATGATACAAGGCGCGCAGATCGCAACAAGGCGGAAGGAGCGCCACCCCATGAAAGTCCTCGTCGTCGGATCGGGCGGTCGTGAGCACGCGCTCTGCTGGGCCATTTCCAATTCGCCGCTGTGCGACGCGCTCTATTGCGCGCCGGGCAACGCCGGCATCGCCGACGTCGCCACGCTGGTTCCCATCGGGTCGGAGGATGTCGACGCTCTCGTGCGCTTCGTCCAGGACAACGCCATCGACTTCGTCGTCGTCGGTCCGGAAGGCCCGTTGGTGCTGGGTCTGGTGGACAAGCTGACCGCGCTGGGCGTCAAGGCCTTCGGGCCGAGCGCGGCGGCGGCGGAGCTTGAGGGCTCCAAGGGCTTCATGAAGGACATCCTGGCGAAATACGGGGTGCCCACCGCCTTCTATGAGCGCTTCAAGGACCCGGAAGCCGCCAAGGCCTATGTCCGCAAGCATGGCGCCCCCATCGTGGTGAAGGCCGACGGTCTGGCCGCCGGCAAGGGCGTCACCGTCGCCCGCACCGAGCAGGAAGCGTTCGAGGCCATCGACGACGCGCTGGTCGGCGGCCGTTTCGGCGCCGCCGGTGCCGAGGTGGTGGTGGAGGAATTCCTGGACGGCGAGGAGGTCAGCTTCTTCGCGCTGTGCGACGGCGAGAACGCGCTGCCGCTGGCCTCGGCCCAGGACCACAAGGCGGTCGGCGACGGCGACACCGGTCCCAACACCGGCGGCATGGGCGCCTACTCCCCCGCGCCGGTGCTGACCCAGGACCTGCAGGACCGCGTGATGCGCGAGATCATCCTGCCGACGGTCAAGGGCATGGCGGCGGAAGGCAAGCCGTTCAAGGGCGTGCTGTTCGCCGGCCTGATGATCATGCAGACGCCGGACGGCCCGGTGCCGAAGACGCTGGAGTTCAACGTCCGCTTCGGCGACCCGGAATGCCAGACGCTGATGATGCGGCTGAAGTCCGACGCGCTGGCGGCCCTGGTGGCGGCGGCCGACGGGGTGCTGGACAGCATCGACCTGCGCTGGCACGACCAGACCGCGCTGTGCGTGGTGATGGCGGCCAACGGCTATCCGGGCGACTACGCCAAGAACACCGAGATTCGCGGGCTGGACAAGGCCGGCGCGGTGGAGAATGTGACCGTCTTCCACGCAGGCACCAAACGGGCCGAGGACGGTCGGGTGCTGTCGGTCGGCGGCCGGGTGCTGGGCGTCACCGCGCTGGCGCCGACGGTGGCCGAGGCGCAGACGGCGGCATACAAGGCGGTGGATGCGCTGGATTGGCCGGATGGCTTCTGTCGCCGCGACATCGGCTGGCGGGCGGTGGGGCGCTGACGCGCCCCATGCCATTCCGATTGGTTATTACCCGCCGGTCGGCAGGCCTAGAAGGCGGTCCACCCGCGCCACCACGGATGCGGTCAGCGGCTTGTTCGCCACGGTGGCGAGATCGCCCCGGGCCGCATTGATGGCATAGGCGCGGGTGATCGGATCGCTGATCGTCAGAGCCTGCCGCATTGCAGCGTCATAGGTCGCGATCTTGCCGACCATTGATGTCGGAGCGGCATTCGCCCGTGCCGTGGCCGAGGCGTGGGCCGCGTTCAAGTTGCCAAGTTCATGCGCCACGGCCTCAGCCTTTGCCGCAGAGATCTGGGACGGGTGTGCGGTGGCCGTCGCGTGGATTTCGGCGGCGCGCGTCTTGGCGTCCCGGGTCGCGTCGTCGCTTCGGCTGGCTCCGATGGAGCCGCCGTTTTGCGCATGGCTGGAGCTTTGCGAATGACCGGCACTGTTGCCGTGGCTGCCGCTGTTGCCGCCGGCGTTGCCACCTCCATGGCCTCCGCCGTTCCCGCCGCCATTTCCGCCCCCACTGCGGGCGAAGGCAACCGACGGTTCGAACCCGCTGAGGGGATCGACGGATGCAGCGGTGAAAACAATACCCAAGCCCAGAACCAGGAATGCGGAACGGTATTTCATGATCGGTCTCTCCCTCGCGCCCGGGCTTTTACCTCTATCGATCGGGGAAGCGGGCGTGGGCTTGAGATAGGCCTTCCGGACCGGCTTCGGAATGGCCCCGACGGTGACAAAATGTGGGCTGATCTCACCGCAGATTTATGGAAATTGATGCTTCGAGCAGGAGGGGCGCATCGCTGCCCCCCCCTTTCATGTCCGCATCACGCCCGCAGCCGTTCCGACGCGGTGGCGATGTTCTGCGACACCACCTCGATGTCGCGGACCACGCGGGTGACGCTGTGGGCGATCTCCTTGGTTGCCGATTCCTGCTGCGACACGGCGGCGGCGATGGTGGTGGAGATCTGCTGAACGTCGGTGACGATGGCGCCGATCCGGCGGATGGCGTCCACCGCGTGCAGCGCCTCCTGCTGGACCGAGGCGATCTGCGCGGCGATGTCGTCGGCGGCGCTGCCGCTCTGCTGGGCCAGCGACTTCACCTCGTTCGCCACGACGGCGAAGCCGCGGCCGGCCTCTCCGGCGCGGGCGGCCTCGATGGTCGCGTTGAGCGCCAGCAGGTTGGTCTGCGACGCGATGCTGTTGATCAGCTTGGTGATGGCGCCGATGCGCTCGGCCGAAGTGACCAGGGCTTCCACCGCGGCGTTGGTGCGCGACGCCTCCTCCGACGCCTTCAACGAGGCGCCCGACGCCTCGTTGGCGCGGTTGCTGATGTCGGAGATCGAGGCCGACAGCTCCTCCGTCGCGGCGGCGACGGTCTGGGCGTTGGCGGTGGCACGGTCGGCGGCGGTGCCGACCTCGCGGTCCAGCGATTCGGCGAGGCCGGATACGGTGCGACGGCGCTCACCGTCCATCTCCACCTGCCGCAGCTCGGACAGCTTCTCCGCGTCGATGTCGATCAGCGATCCGCAGGCGCGCAACGCCACGCCGTTGTTGTCGCGGGCGACGCCACCGATGGCGCGGAACCAGCGATAGCTGCCATCCTTCACCTTCAGCCGGTAATCGACATCGTAGCCGGTGCGTCCGCTGCGGTCGTTCAAGCAGGCCATGAAGGCGTCGAAGGTGCGTCCCGCATCGTCCGGATGCAGCCGGTCGGCCCAGGAACCGACGACGTTGGGAAAACTCACGGTGTCGTCACGGTCGAAGCCGACGAGGCGGCGGAATTCCGGCGACCAGTGCCAACGGCTTTGCGCATGCATCGGATCGCCGTTGTGGAAGACAGCGTCCCACAGCCCGACGCCGGCATGGCGGTCGAGCAGCTTGGCCCGTTCCAGTTCATTGCGCTCGGCATCGATGTCGATCAGGGAGCCGCAGGCACGCAATGCCAGACCGCTGCTGTCGCGGGCGACGCCGCCAATGGCGCGGAACCAGCGATAACTGCCGTCCTTCACTTTCAGCCGGTAATTCACATCATAGCCGGTACGGCCGCTGCGGTCGTTCAGGCAGGCTATGAAGGCGTCGAAGGTCCGTTTGGCATCATCCGGATGCAGCCGGTCGGCCCAGGAACCGACGACGTTGGGAAAACCCACGGTGTCGTCGCGGTCGAATCCGACGAGGCGGCGGAATTCCGGCGACCAGTGCCAACGGCTTTGCGCATGCATCGGATCGCCGTTGTGGATCACCGCGTCCCACAGCCCGACACCCGCATGGCGCCCCAGCAGAGCCAGCTCTTCGGCAGCCTGATTGTCCTGTGGCTTGCGGAACGACAACATTTGCGACTCCTGATGGCTTAAAGCGGCAGCGCATCATCGGCATATGTTCGCTAAACAAACGCTTAACAGACTAATTGGCTTTGACACGTTACATCTCCGCGGTTGCTGAGAAGCTGGGGGGCATCCATGCTCGCTGGGGATGAACACGCGCCATTTTCTGTTGATTTAGAGCAATTCAATTGCCTGATATGGAAAGCAATATTGCGTGAGTAGTCCATGCGTCCTGGAAGGGAGGCTCACCGCCGCTCCTTGAAGAATCCCCGCAGCAGCGCGCCGGCCCGCGTTTCGCCGATGCCGCTGTAGACCTCCGGCGCATGGTGGCAGGTCGGCTGCGTGAAGAACCGCGGGCCGTGATCCACCGCGCCGCCTTTGGGATCGTAGGCGCCGTAATAGACTCGTCGGACGCGGGCGAAGCTGATCGCCGCGGCGCACAGTGCGCAGGGCTCCAGCGTCACATAGAGGTCGCAGCCGGGCAGGCGGGGCTGGCCGCGGGCGGCGCAGGCCTCGCGGATTGCCAGCAGTTCGGCATGGGCGGACGGGTCGCACAGCTCCTCTGTCCGGTTGCCGGCGGTGGCGAGGACGGAGCCCGTTGCGGGGTCGACGACGACGGCGCCGACCGGCACCTCGCCACGCGCGGCGGCGGCCTCGGCGGCGGCGAAGGCAAGGTCCATATAACGGGGAGACGGCATGGCCGGGCAGGGTGCCAACCCCGCCGGGAGCGCGTCAACCGGATTCCGGCGTCCGGGCGCTGGACTCGTGTTGCGGGCGACGCGTCCAGGCCCTATGGTCCGGCCATGGACCGCTCCGATACCGCCAAGAAATCCAAATCCGCCACCCCTGCCGCCGGTTCCGCTGCCGACGGCGGCGAACGCATCGCCAAGCGACTGGCGCGCGCCGGGCTCTGCTCGCGCCGCGACGCCGAACGCTGGATCGCCGAGGGCCGCGTCGCGGTCAACAGCCGCGTGCTCGACAGCCCCGCCTGCGTGGTCCGCTCCGGCGACATCGTGCAGGTCGACGGCAAGGTCATTCCGGAACCGGAGCCGGCCCGCCTGTGGCGCTATCACAAGCCGTCGGGGCTGGTCACCACCGCCCGTGACGAGAAGGGGCGCGAAACCGTCTTCGACCGCCTGCCGCCCGACCTGCCCCGCGTGGTCTCCATCGGCCGTCTCGACCTGACGACCGAGGGGCTTCTTCTTCTGACCAACGACGGCGAACTGGCCCGCTTCCTGGAACTGCCCGCCACCGGCTGGACCCGCCGTTACCGCGTGCGCGTCTTCGGCGAGGTGGACGAGCGGCAACTGGCGGCGCTGGAGAAGGGGCCGACCATCGAAGGCGTCAAGTACGGCCCGATCGAAGCCGCGCTGGACCGCATCCAGGGCCGCAACGCCTGGCTGACTGTCAGCCTCAAGGAAGGCAAGAACCGTGAAATCCGCAAGGTGATGGAGTCGCTGGGGCTCCAGGTCAACCGGCTGATCCGCGTCGCCTACGGTCCCTTCCAGCTCGGCAAGCTGGAGGAGGGTGCCGTCGAGGAGGTGCCGAAGCGCGTCGTCCGCGAACAGATCGCCCCCTTCTTCGGCACGCCGGAGGGTGCGGAGCCAGCCGAGTCCGGGACCAAGCAGCGCGCCAAGGCCCGTGCCGATGCGTCGGTGAAGGCCGCTCCGGCGAAGGCGGCTTCCGGCGGCCGTGCGGCCGGCAAGGCGGATGCGAAGGCCGACGCCAAGGCCGCACCGAAGCGCGCGCCGCGCTCCGCCACCAAGCGGCACGAGGCCGAAGCCGCCCGCACCGAAGAGGCCAAGCCGGCCCGGCGCGGCGCTTCGACCCGCGGCACCCTGTCTCTCGGCGGTGGTGCGGCGGCCAAGCCGGGGCGTCCCGGCAAGCCGGAGGGCTCGCGGTCCGACACCCGGCGGCCCGACACGGCCCGATCCGAGTCCCCGCGCTCCGAAGGCGCCCGTTCGCGGGATGCCAAGCCGAGGGACGGCAAGGCTCCGGGCTTCAAGGCGGCCGAGTCCAAGGCGGCAGGCCCCAAATCTGCGGGTCCCAAATCCACCGGCACGAAGGGAAGCGGCCCCAAGGGTGCCGGTCCAGCCCCGCGGAGCGGACCGAAGGGCGGCGGCGACAGGTCCGGTGGCGGTGCCGGCGGACGGACGGAGCGCCCGCGTGCGGATCGTCGGCGGTAAGCACCGCGGCCGCAGTCTGGTGGCGCCGGGCGGGCGCGATACCCGTCCCACCACCGACCGTACCCGGCAAGCGATCTTCAATATCCTGGTTCATGCCGACTGGGCGCCCGAGTTCGAGGGCGCCGCGGTCGTCGATGCCTTCTGCGGCACCGGCGCGCTGGGGCTGGAAGCCCTGTCGCGCGGGGCGTCCTGGTGCGGCTTCCTCGACATGGGTCGGCCGGCGCTGGACGCCGTGCGCGCCAATGTCGAGGCGTTGCACGAGGTGGCGAACGCGCAAATCCTGCGCGCCGACGCCACCAAGCCACCCCCGGCATCCCGTGCCTGCATGCTGGCCTTCCTCGACCCGCCCTATGGCCAGGGGCTGGCGCCGCGCGCGCTGGAAGGGTTGCTGCGCGCCGGCTGGCTGGCGGACGGCGCGCTCGCGGTGGTTGAGGTTGCCGATCGCGACCCCCTGCCTCTTCCCGACGCTTTCACGGCGGTCGATGAACGCCGCTATGGCGATACCCGCGTCGCCTTCCTGACGGTCCGCCACCCGGCCTGACCGCAGGGACGGACGCCGCAGCCCCATCCCCCGGGGTGACCGGTCCGCTGTTTCAATCCCCCGAGTTCCATTTTTTGCCGACCATGCCCAGCGGTCGGTGGTGACGCATCCCTTGCGTTCCAAGGCCGCCATCCATGTTTTTCCATCATGCGGAAAGACGAAACGGACTGTTGAGTTCCAAAACAATCCGAGCAAAAGATCATGTGTCGCCGATGCGGTTCCTTATGGAAACGGCGGCATCTATCTATCTCCTAAGACTGCACACCCTCGTTTGAGGGGGCCGTGCAGGTACCGGCACGGCTTCTTTTTGCAGAACAGGCGTTGAACCGGATTATCGGGCACAAGAACTGGTGTGGACCGGGCATCCGGCGTGACACGAATTGTAAGTTTTACTTTGTCTGACTGTATGCCTACGGCGTCGATCCGTCCGTCGGTGTCTTTTTGTCCCCGGTTTTGGCATACCAGATTACATATCTGGCATTCCTAAATCGGGACAATCGAACTCCGAGCGATTGTCGGCATCCGCGCCGAGTTCCGGAAAGGAACCGTCAGCAAGAGCGGTCCGTCCGGGTCATTCCGCAATCGTGATTGGCGTGCCGGTCCCCGGGAGAGGGGCCGCGCCGCCGGCTCAGGCAAGTTAAACGGGAGGCACGATGGCTCATATGAATTCACAACCGGCGGCATCGGCGCCGCCGGTGTCCGATGCGGTCCGCTGGACGCAGATCGTCGTCGGCATCGTCTGCATGGTGGCGGCCGCCAACATCCAGTACGCCTGGACGCTGTTCGTCCCGGAAATCCAGGCGACCCATGGCTGGACGCGCGCGTCGATCCAGACCGCCTTCACCATCTTCGTCGTCGTGCAGACGTGGCTGACGCCGATCGAGGGCTATTTCATCGACAAATACGGCCCCCGCGTGATCGTCGCCGCCGGCGGCTTCTTCACCGGCCTGTCCTGGATCGTCGACAGCTATGCCGGTTCTCTCGCCATGCTGTATGTCGGTTCGGCCATCGGCGGCATCGGCGTCGGTTGCGTCTACGCCACCTGCGTCAACAACGCACTGAAGTGGTTCCCGGAAAAGCGCGGTCTGGCGGTGGGCCTGACGGCGGGCGGCTATGGCGCCGGCTCGGCCCTGACCATCCTGCCGATCTCGGCGATGATCCACAGCAGCGGCTATCAGACCACCTTCTTCTGGTTCGGCCTGCTGCAGGGCGCCCTCATCATCGCCGCCTCGCTGTTCCTGCGCATGCCGCAGAAGGAGCAGGTCAAGGCCTCCACAAAGGTCGCCCAGACCCGCCGTGACTACACGCTGGGCGAGGCCATCCGCACACCGGTGTTCTGGGTGATGTGGGCGATGTTCATCGGCACCGTCACCGGCGGCCTGATGGCGGTGGCCCAGCTGGGCGTGATCGCTCACGATCTGGGCGTGAAGGAAACCCCGGTCAGCGTGCTGGGCATCACCATGGCGGCTCTGCCCTTCGCCCTGATGCTGGACCGCGTGATGAACGGTATCTCTCGCCCGCTGTTCGGCTTCATCTCCGACCATATCGGTCGTGAGGCGACCATGTTCGTCGCCTTCACGCTGGAAGGCCTCGGCATCATCATGCTGAGCCGCTACGGCCACGACCCGATGATGTTCCTGATCCTCAGCGGCATGGTCTTCCTGGCCTGGGGCGAAGTGTACAGCCTGTTCAGCGCCACCTCGGCCGACACCTTCGGCACCAAGCATGCCGGCAAGATCTACGGCGTCCTGTACTGCGCCAAGGGTGTCGCGGCGCTGCTGGTGCCGATGGGCAACCTGCTGATGGAGGCCACCGGCACCTGGGCGACCGTGCTGTACGTCACCGCCACCATGGACCTGACTGCGGCGGCCTGTGCGCTGCTGGTTCTGAAGCCGATGCTGGCCCGCCACCATGCCCGCAATGCGGAACTGGCACGCCGGGCCGAGCAGGGAGAGACCGGACATAGCGTCCCAGTCGGGGCCGCCACCGGCACCGCCAACGGGTAAGGGAACGTTCGGGGGCTGGTTCAGGACGCTGACTGACGAATGCGGACCGGGGATGCGCAAAGCGCCCCGGTCCGCATCGCTTATTCGATCCAGAAGGGGCGGTCCTTCGCCTTGTCCGACTTCGGGTCGATCTGAGACGCCTGCTGGAACCGCTCGGACGAGAACAGGATGCCCGGCTCTTCTTCCGTCTCGTCCTTCTCGGGCTCGATCACGGTGAAGCCACCGCGGCCGCTGGCCATATAGACGGCGTGGCCGATCATGCCGGTCAGCGCAAGGAACAGAAGGGCCTGGGTCTCGATCATGGATAAGGCGTCCTTATCGGGGAGGGGAGGGCGTCGACAGGAACAACAGCGCATGACCACGCCCGGCATCCCTGGCGGACGGCGATCGCCCACGGTGACGGCCAAGTCATGCTGTGCTGCAACATAAGCAAACTGGCATGCCATCGCAAAAAGTTTTGCATGCCAGATGCCGGATGCCTGACCTGCAACTTTGCCGCAGGGGGGCTTTCCGCCAAAGACCGGTCCTCGCCGCAACCAAGCCGCCCCTGCTGCTGTTGCCCGCCTGTCGGCCCCACTTTGGGCCGGGGATCGGCAAAAGGGATGGAGCGGCCATGATCCGGGACCTTTGGTACAAGAATGCGGTCATCTACAATCTGTCTCTGTCGACCTTCATGGACGCCAACGCCGACGGCATCGGCGATTTCCAGGGGCTGCTGCGCCGGCTGGATTACCTGCAGGGGCTTGGCGTGACCTGCCTGTGGCTGGGGCCGTTCCAGACCTCGCCGATGAAGGACGGCGGGTACGACGTCGCCGACTACTACAACGTCGATCCGCGCTATGGCACGCTGGGCGACTTCGTGGAATTCACCCACGCCTGCGAACAGCGCGGCATCCGGGTGATCATCGATCTGGTCATCAACCACACCTCCGACCAGCATCCCTGGTTCCAGCAGGCGCGCAGCGATCCCGACAGCAAGTACCGCGACTGGTATGTCTGGTCGGACAAGAAGCCGGAGAATGCCGACAAGGGCATGGTCTTTCCCGGCGTGCAGAAATCGACCTGGACCTATGACCGCGAAGCCAAGGCCTGGTATTTCCACCGCTTCTACAAATTCCAGCCCGACCTGAACACTTCACACCCGGAAGTCCATGCCGAGCTGCTGAAGATCATGGGTTTCTGGATTCAGCTGGGCGTCGCCGGGTTCCGGATGGATGCCGTGCCCTTCATCATCGCGGAGAAAGGGGCGGACATCGCCAAGCCGAAGGAGCAGTTCGACATGCTGCGCAGCTTCCGCGAATTCGTGCAGTGGCGTCGCGGCGACGCCGTGCTGCTGGCGGAGGCCAACATCCTGCCGGAAGACGACCTGCAATATTTTGGCGACGACGGCGACCGTTGCCACATGATGTTCAATTTCCAGGTCAACCAGCACCTGTTCTACGCGCTGGCCACCGCCGACACTGGCCCGCTTGCCAAGGCGCTGGAGGTCACCAAGCCGCGTCCGGCCACCGCGCAATGGGGCAGCTTCCTGCGCAACCACGACGAACTCGACCTCGGCCGGCTGACCGACGAGCAGCGTCAGGCGGTGTTCGCCGCCTTCGGCCCCGAAAAATGCATGCAACTCTATGACCGCGGCATCCGGCGGAGGCTGGCGCCGATGCTGCACGACGACCGGCGGCGGATCGAGCTGGCCTATAGCCTGATGTTCACCCTGCCGGGGACGCCGGTCATCCGCTATGGCGACGAAATCGGCATGGGCGACGACCTGTCGCTGCCCGAACGCGAGTGCGCCCGCACGCCGATGCAATGGTCTGACGAGCCCCATGGCGGCTTCACCAAGTCCGACGAGCCGGAAAGCCCGGTCATCAGCGGCGGCGTCTTCGGGTTCGAGCGGATCAATGCCGCGATCCAGCGCCGCGATCCCGAATCGCTGCTGAACTGGACCGAGCGCATCATCCGCATGCGCAAGGAGTGCCCGGAGATCGGCTGGGGCGACTTCCGCCTCCTGAAGACCGGCCGGCCGGAGGTGCTGGCCCTGCGCTATGACTGGCGCAACAACGGCGTGGTGGTTCTGCACAACCTGTCGGACAAGCCCTGCGAGATCGTGCTGGATGTGGATGGGCACGGCGAATCCTGCCGGTTGGTCAACCTGCTGTCGGAGGACCACAGCGAACCCGACGCCGAGGGCCGCCACCGTCTGGTGATGGAGGCCTATGGCTATCGCTGGTTCCGGGTCGGTGGGCTGGATTACCTGCTGCGGCGGACGGAGTCGGACAAGAAGCCCGGCGAGGACGTTTAGGCGCGATCCTGTCTAGGCGACGTCCAGCCGGGTCGGTCCATCTTCCTCGCTGCGGTCATAGGAGTTGCGGGCCTCCAGCATCTGTGCGATGTGGGTCTCGGCCCACACGCGCAGGGGCACCAGCGTTTCGGCCAGCGTCGCGCCCAGCGGCGTGATGGAGTATTCGACGGTGACCGGCACGGTGGCGAAGGCCTTGCGGCTGACCAGCCCGTCGCGCTCCAGGCTTTTCAGGGTCTGCGACAGCATCTTCTGCGAGATGCCCTCGATCTCGCGGCGCAGCTGGTTGAAGCGCATCGGTCCGCCTTCCAGCAAACCGAGGATCAGCACCGTCCATTTATCGGCGATCCGGTCCAGCGCCTGCCGCGTCGGGCAGGCGGAGGCATAGGCGTCCGGCAGGTCATCCACCTCCGACGGCCGCTTGCCGCCGAGCCCCAGCAGGGTGTTGTCCATCCGCATCCACTCCCAAGAGACGGCCCCGGCGGTTAAGCCCAGCGGTTACGCACGGGTGACCATGTCACGAAAAGGTGCCTTCTTTACACCAGATTTCTGAAACGGCATCAAGTTACCATTGGAAACCTAGTTGAGAGGACACCCATCATGAACGTCGCCATCATCGGCGCCGCCGGCCGCGCCGGCAGCCGCATCCAGGCCGAACTGCTGCGCCGCGGCCATAGCGTGACCGCCATCGTCCGCGACCCCGCCAAGGTTGCCGCCGCCCCCGGCCTGACCGTGAAGGCCGGCGACGCCAATGACCCCGGAACGCTCGCCCCGCTGCTGGCCGGCCATGACGCGGTGGTCAGCGCCGTGATGTTCCTGATGGGCGATGCCGACAGCCTGATCGGTGCGGTGAAGCAGTCCGGCGTGCCGCGCTATCTGGTGGTCGGCGGCGCCGGCAGCCTGGAGGCGGCGCCGGGCGTGCGGGTTCTCGACCTGCCGGAATTCCCCGAGATCTACAAGGCCGAGGCGACCAAGGGCGCCGAGTTCCTCGACCGCCTGAAGGCCGAGCCCGCGTTGAACTGGACCTTCCTGTCGCCTTCGGCGGAGTTCGTGCTGGGTGAGCGGACGGGGGTGTTCCGGTTGGGCGAGGATGCGCTGCTGGTGGACGGCGCAGGGCGCAGCTGGATCAGCTACGAGGACTTCGCCGTAGCACTGGCCGACGAGATCGAGACGCCGAAGCACGAGCGCAAGCGGTTTACGGTTGGGTACTGAGGGTAGGCGGGCGGCGTTCGAAAAAGAGGCGCCGCCCGTCTGTATTTACCAAGCCTGTCAAGCTGCCCGTTGCACAGGATAGTCGCGCACCAGAATCTCGACGGGGATATGCAGACCTTCCGACAGCCGCCGGATCATCGGCAGGGTCAGGGCGCGCTTGCGGTTCAGGATTTCGGCGACACGGGCGCGGCTGCCGATCATCGGTTCCAGATCGTGCCGGGTCAGCCCGCGCTGTTCCATCATGAACTCGATGGCGCTGATCGGATCGCTTGGCGGGATCGGATGGTTCGCCTCTTCATAGGCGTCCACCAGCATCATCAGGATTTCGAGCCGCGCACCGTCGGCGGTGTCGGGATCGGCCCCCAGAGGCGCTCGATCTCTTCCAGGGCAGCGGCGTGGTCCTCATCGGACCGGATCGGGCGGATATCCATGATTACACTGTCCTCACGTCGATGGCGTCGTATTCCCGATGCGTGCCGACCCATTTCACATAAACCGTGCGGTACCGGTAATCGATCCCGGCAACGACCCTACCTCCGCCCAAACAACCGCTCAATATCCGCCAGCTTCAACTCCACATATGTCGGCCGCCCATGGTTGCACTGTCCGCTGTGCGGAGTCGCTTCCATCTGCCGCAGCAGGGCGTTCATCTCGTCGACGCTCAGCGTGCGGCCGGCGCGAACGGAGCCGTGGCAGGCCATTGTCGCGCAGACCTCCTCCAACCGCTCCTTCAGCGACAGGGCGTCGCCCAGTTCGGACAGTTCCTCGGCAAGGTCGCGGATGAGGTTCTTCACGTCGGACTGGCCGAGAAGGGCCGGGACCTCGCGCACCATGACGCAGCCGTGGCCGAAGCCCTCGATCACCAGACCGAGTTCGGCCAGTTCGGCGCTGCGAGCCAGCAGGCGGTTGGCGGAGGGTTCGTCCAGCTCGATCAGTTCGGGGATCAGCAGGGCCTGACGCTTCACGCCGCCTTCCAGCAGGGCGGCCTTCATCCGTTCATAGACCAGCCGTTCATGGGCGGCGTGCTGGTCGACGATGACGATGCCCTCGCGGGTCTGCGCCACGATGTAGGTGGTGTGGACCTGCGCCCGTGCCGCGCCCAGCGGGTGGCTGTCGAGCGGCGGCTCGGGCTTCTGCGCCGACGGGTCGGGGGTCCGGTATTCCGGCGGGCGGGCGCCGGGGGCGAAGCCGTTGCCGAAACCGCTGAGACGGCCTTGCAGGGGCGGCAACCCCGTCTGTGCCGGCGCCTGGAAGGCGGCGGAGCGCTCCGCCAGACCACGCGGCACGGCGGTCGGGGTGTAGGACCCACCCCAACTCCCGCCCGAACCGCCGCCGGAACGGCCGTAGGGAAGGGGGGAGGGGGTGAAGCCGCTCTCGGTCTCGCCCGATTGCTCCGGCCGCAGGGCGCCAAGCGTGGCGAGGCCGACGGTGGTGGAGGCGCGGTGACCGGCCTCGGCCAAGGCGTGTTTCAGCGATCCGACGATCAGGCCGCGCACCAGACCCTGGTCGCGGAAACGCACCTCGGCCTTCGCCGGGTGGACGTTCACGTCGACCTCCTGCGGGTCGATGTCGAGGAACAGCGCCAGCATCGGGTGGCGGTCGCGCGGCAGGAAATCGGCATAGGCGGCGCGCACGGCACCGACCATCAGCTTGTCGCGCACCGGGCGGCCGTTGACGAACAGGTGCTGGTGCTTGGCGGTCGGGCGGTGCAGGGTGGGCAGGCCGATCCAACCGGCGAGCGACACGCCCTCGCGCTGTGCCGTCACCGGCACGGCGTTCTCCTGGAAATCGCGGCCCATCAGCGCGCCCAGCCGGGTCAGCCGGGCGTCAAGCAGGTCGCCCTGTGCCGCGCTCAGCCGCAGGCCGCCGCGTCCGCCGTCGCTGAGCGTGAAGGCGACGCCGGGATGGGCCATCGCCAGCCGCTCCAGGCAATCGGCGATGTGGTCGTATTCAGTGCGCGACGCCTTGAGGAACTTCAGCCGGGCCGGCACGGCGGCGAACAGGTCGCGCACCTCGATGCGCGTGCCCTGGGCAAGCGCCGCCGGCTGCGGCGATCCCTTGGCGCCGGCATCCACCGTCAGGCTCCAGGCGCTGTCGGCGCCACGGGCGCGGCTGGTGATGGTCAGGCAGCTGACGGCGCCGATGGAAGGCAGCGCCTCCCCGCGGAAACCGAGAGAGCGGATGTCGAGCAGGTCGTCGCCCGGCAGCTTGGAGGTGGCATGGCGTTCGACCGCCAGCACAAGCTCGTCGGCAGTCATGCCGCAACCGTCGTCGGTGACGGCGATCAGCGATTTGCCGCCGTCGCGCGCCACCACGTCGATGCGGGTGGCGCCGGCATCGATGGCGTTCTCCACCAGTTCCTTGACGGCGGCGGCGGGACGTTCAACCACCTCGCCGGCGGCGATGCGGTTGACCAGTGTTTCAGGAAGCAGACGGATCGGCATGCCCATAGATATAGTGGCAGCCGGCGCGCGGCACCACCATCTTCGGGCATGTTTGTGCGCTTACAGACCCTTCAGGGCCTTCATGTAGTCGACCAGCTTGCGTTCGTAGAAGGGCTGCGGCGACTGGTAGCGTGCGACGAGGCCGGCCTCTGCGGTCAACTTCACCACCATCCCGATGCAGGACACGTCCACCAGATCGCCGCCGAGGTCGAACTGCAGGCGGAAGTCGAACTTCTGCTTGGCGATCAGGTCGCCGTCATAGGGACGGATGCGGAAGGACCCGAGGGCGAACTCCTCCGGCACATATTCGTGGTGGTCGATCACGATCTTGGGCAGGGTGGACGGACGCTCCTTGCGCGGGTCCGCGGCGGCTTTCGTGCCAGCCGGTTCCTTGTTGCCTCCGGAAAATCTCGACAGCCAAGACATGAAGAGCGACGTCCCCTCGTTTCGAAGGCCTGAAACCGTGCCGACATATTCAGACAGTTTCGGCGCTATATCCTTTAACAACGGTTAATGACGTAAGCATCGATTACGACACGGTAATTCCGTATTCAGGATCCACTGCGACGGTGATGTCGCGCGACTTTCAGGGTTCCTCCGCCCTGCCGTCTTGGCCGGGGCCATGCTACGGTCGATCCTTGCCTTGTCGCTGCCCCGTGGGGAGGGTCCGTCATGCCGCTGTTGCCGGTGATCCGCGATTTCGCCGCCGAGGCATCGGACCCGCGGCGCTATGCGGCGCTGGACGGCGGATGGTCGCTGGCGGTGGCCGATGTCACCGGCAGCACGCAACTGGCCGGGCAGGGCCGCCACCGCGATGTGAATTTCGTCGCCGCCGGGGTTGTCGCGGTGCTGTCCGACGCGGTGCGGCTTGGGCAGGAACCGGCGGCCTGCCAGTTCGGCGGCGACGGCGCCATTGCCGCGGTGCCGCCGGGGCGGGAGGACGCCGCGCGGGCCGCGCTCTCGGCCCTCGCCCACTGGTCGGCGCAGGTGATGGATGTGCCGCTGCGCGTCGGGCTGGTGCCGGTGCGGGCATTGCTCGACCAGGGGCTGGAGGTGATGGCCGCCCTGCAGGACGTCGGCAACGGCAACAGCTTCGGACTGTTCCTTGGCGCCGGGGTGGTGGCCGCCGACGCTTGGGTGAAGGAGGATGCGCGCTGGCGCCTGCCACCGCAGGAAGGGCCGCTGCCGGGCCTGGAGTCGGTGTCCTGCCGCTGGAACCCGGTGCCGCCGCGGCGCGGAACGGTGCTGTGCGTGATTGTCGATGCGGTCGATCCGGGCGCGGCCGGGCTGCTGGAACTGGCCCGCGTCCAGCGCGCCATCGAGGCCATCGTGCCCACCGCCGGCGCCGCCCCGCTGGGGATGGGGGAGCGGCTGGAAGCACGCTGGCCACCGGACTGGCGCGCCCTGCTGATGGAGGCGCGCGGCGGCAGGGACGGCACCGGTTTGGGCACGCGCATCCGGCGGGTGAGCAAGGCCCTGGCCGGGTCGGGGCTGCTGGTCCTGCTGCTGAAGCTGGGGCTGACGCTGGGCCGCTTCGATCCGCAGCGCTACCGCCGCCACATGGCGGAGCGTACCGATTTCCGTAAGTCGGCCGGCGGGCCGCGGCTGGTGCTGGACGTGACGGAGAGGGAGGCGGACGCGATCGAAAGGCTGCTTGCCCAGGAGGCGCAGGCCGGCGCGATCCGCTACGGCACCGCGCGGGCCGATGCCACCACCGTCACCTGTCTGGTCGGCGATGTGACGGCGGACCGCCACGTGCATTTCGTCGACGGCGCCGGGCTGGGCTTCTGGCGCGCCTCTGTCATGCTGAAGGCGATGAAGGCGCGGGAAAAGGCCGGGCAGGAAGGCGGGACGGCGAAGGGGATGGAAGCCGCCGCCTCCCTGGACTGAGTTGGAGGAAGGTGACGCAGGGCCGGGATCAGAGCCGCCCGGCCACGCGCCGACCGGCATCCTCCGACGGCACGATCTCGGTCCCGATCGGCCAGAGCGCCAGCAGCGCGAGCTTCAGATGCGCCCAGGCGAAGGGCAGGCCGATGATGGTGATGGCAAGACCTACCGCCGAGATCAGGTGGCCAAGCGCCAGCCACCAGCCGGCCAGCACGAACCACACCACATTGCAGATGAAGCCCAGGGCGCCGGTGCCCATGTCTTCGCGCCCGCGGAACTCATCCCGGCGCACGGCGGTTTGCCCAAAGGGGAGCAGGGTGTAATGGGCGATGGTCAAGGCGGACCGGGCCCAGGGCAGGCCGACGATGGACAGAGCCATCAGAACCGCGGCCAGCAGCCAGCCCAGCGCCATCCAGATGCCGCCCGTGAACAACCACAGCACATTGAGGAGAAGACTGAGCAGAGACATGACACGAAACCCTCCCTTTCGCCGCAGATGTGGGGACGGTCGCGCCGCGCGCCTAGAGGCGGGCCGCTCGAACCGTCGCCTTTCGGAATTCGGCCACCCCGAAGATGGGGCACCCCGTCCGGCGGCGCGAAAGAGGGGGTGGTGTATGCCATCCATGCCTTGAACCGTATCCGTTCGGTCCACAGATCCGGTGCAGGCATCATGACGACGCATCCGGACGGGTCCTTCGTCGGCAGCATCGCCGGCGGGCCGCCCGTTTCCGGTTCACACGGATCGGAGGCCGCATGAACGAGGCTTTGAACACCGACTCCGGCGCCGATGCGCCGAACGTCCCAGGCGACAGCGAATCGCTCTCGCCGGTGGTCGCTGCCATCCTCGGCACCGCCGTCGCGGCGGCGGCCAAGCGCGGCGGTAACGGCGACGTGGTCCGCGGGCTGATCGCCGGCCTGCGCATCCTGCGCGCCACCGTCGAGGAGGAGGCCGGCTACACCATGGCCGCCGCGGTCGACAATGCCATCCGCACCCGCCTGCTGGCCGACAACCTGTCGCGTCTGCGCGTGAGCGGGGAGAAGCCGCAGGCCATCCCTCTGCCGGATCCAGGACCGGGCGCCAGCGCCGCGGCCGCCATCTTCGAAAGCGCCGCGGAATCCTGTCTGACCGTCAATGCCCATGCCGAAGACAATGGGCCGCTGGAACATGCGGTTTTTGCCTTCACCGCACAGTTGCTGCAACAGCTGGGTGGAGCGCCGGAATGGCGCAGCTTGGCCGGTGAACTGCGCCGCCCGCTGGCAGTGGCACCGGACGGCGAAGGCGAGGAGGTGACCCTGCATTGACCGATTGCCTTGCCGGCCGGCGGCCCATGGTCCAGACAAACCGGCAAGTCTTGGAATTTGCTTTGCTTTTGTCGTGTTTCGGCGGCGGCTGAAACCTTTTGCGGGCAGGGCGGCATTTGGGGCCCTGTTAAGGTTTCTGCCCGATTTATCGTACGGGACGATTTGGGTTCCGCTTCGTTAGGGTTGGCTTCGGCGATGGGGCAGTCCCATCGCGGAATGCCAGCACCGGGGACCGCGACCGTGTTCTTTCACACCCAGCCTTCCACCGTCCGCGCCGGGCGGGCAGATGCCGTCCGATTTCCGGTGACCGGCCTGGCCGTGGATGGCGTCATGGATGGGGTGGGAGACCGCACTGCCGACCGTGCCGGCGACCCATCCGGACGGCGGGTGATCTTCCTTCATCCCGGCAAGGGGGCGTGGTGGCGCCTGCTGGACCATGTGCCGGCGGGCCAGGAATGGCTGACCGTGCCGGCGTCGGCCGGGGCGGCGATCCTTTCTCCCCTGCTGGTGGAGCGCGGCGGGCGCCGGCCTGTGCTGGTGGCGGGGGCGGTGACGGCGCCGCTCGCCATTGCCGCGGCGCTGGATTACCCGGAACGGGTCGGCGGCGTGATGATCGTCGACGATGTCGGAGCCGAATCGCCGATGCGCCGCCGTTGGAATGCGCTGGCCGCCCGTTTCGGCTGGGCGCTGCCGGCGGTGCTCTCCGGTGATCTGGGAGATCTGGTTTCCGAATTGCCGGCCGTCCGGGTGCCGGTGACCCTGATGCAGGGCAGCGACCCGGCAGGCCTCTTCGCACGGCTGGAGGATGGGCTGACCGGCTGCCGGACCTTGACGGTCGTCGCGGTTCCCGACGCCGCCGCCGTCCGCCCGCGAACCCATGCGGCCGAACTGCGCGGCGCATTGTTGGCGCTGGTCTCCGCGGTGAAACGCGCGCACCGGTAAAAGAGTTGATGTGGCAGCGGACCTGCGTGGTGCAGGTCCTACCGCGTCACAAACTCTGAGCGGTGAGAGCGGCCTGGGTGCGGTTGCGGACGCCCAGATGCCGCAGGATTGCGGTGACGTGGACCTTCACCGTGCCTTCCGTCAGCCCCAGCTCATGGGCGATCTGCTTGTTGGATTTGCCGTCGCGCAGGCGGGCAAGAACGTCGCGCTGGCGTGGCGTCAGCTGGTCGCCGTTGCCATTGCCCAGCGCCGCGGACTCGTCCATCGTGTCGCCTGAGCCGTTCGCGCCATAGCCGCCATGCATCTGGTCGACACGGTCGCCGCCGCGGATCGCCTGTTCGGGAAGATAGATGCCGCCGGCGAGCACCAGCTGCAGCGCACCCAGCAGAACCTTGGCGCTGGAGGATTTCGGGATATAACCGGCGGCGCCGTTCTCAAGCGCCGCCAGCAGGTCGGAGCGCTTCTCCGATCCCGACACCACCACCAGAAGGGCCTTCGGCAGGCTGGCATGGATGTCGCCCAGCGCCGAGAAGCCGGTCCAGCCCGGCATCCCGAGATCGAGCAGGATCAGGTCGAAGGGTCTGGTCCCGTCGCAGAGCGCTCGCACCTCGTCATAGGTGCTGGCTTCGAAAAAGGTCATGTCGGCGTCGAATTGCGCCAGCAGCCGGCGCAGACCGTCTCGGAACAGCAGGTGATCGTCGGCGATCAGCACGTTCATCGCGGGCATTTCCAGAAGGTTGCGGCGATCCGACACCGGGATGGCGTCATCGGCCCGGACGTTCACATAGGAACGCAGGTTCTGACGCTGTAGTTCGCTTTTGGTCTTAGACCGCTTCCTCTATGCCCGTTCCCTTTCGTGGCCGTGGGTGCGGGCTGCGCCGAATACATGGGGGCTTCGGAAACGGAAAAGCGCTGCACAAGGCAACGCTCCGCTCCGCCGACCGCCTGCCCCGGATGGATGGGGCGGGCGGCCTGGACGGAAGGCGGGCGAGACCTTTTGGCAGAGCGGTCGAATGGATCGGATAAGGATCAGACGGTGGCGGCGACGCCGGCCTCGGCAGCCTGATCGCCGATGCCGTTGTTCAGCGCCCAGATGGCGGCCTGGGTGCGGTTGGAGGCGTTGATCTTGCGCAGCAGGCTCTTCAGGTGAACCTTCACGGTGGCTTCCGTGATGTTCAGGTGGTTGGCGATCATCTTGTTGCTGTTGCCGTTCAGCAGGCAGCGCAGGATCTGCACCTCGCGCTGCGACAGGCCCTTGCGGCGGGTCGGCAGCTCGGCGCCCATGTCTTCGGTGCGGCCGTTGACCAGCAGCTCGGCCAGATGGGTCGGGAACACCTTCTCGCCCATCATCACCAGCTTCAGCGACTGCATCAGCGCCTCGCAGGCGATGTCCTTCAGCAGATAGCCGCCGGCGCCGGCACTCAGGGCGGCCGACAGGCGGCGGGTCTCCAGGTCGTTGGTCAGGATGACGATCCTGATCGACGGGTGATTCTCACGCAGCGTGCGCATCGCATCGACTTCCTCGTCGGCGCCGCTCGGCAGGTCGATCAGGATCAGGTCGGGGTTGGTCCCGGTGCCGAGCGCCGACAGGCCCTCGCGCAGGCTGCCGGCCTCGCCGACGACGTTGAAGGACGTGCCCTCGAACAGGCGCTTCATGCCTTCACGGAAAAGCTTGTTGGCGTCGATGAGGAAAACGTTGATGGCATCCATGGTCTCAGCCCGCCTTTTGTTCCGTTCGGATCGATATGGCGCCGATTGGCGCTTCGGAGGCATCCCCGACCTTCCGCTCCCGCGTCCGGTCCGCTCCCCCTCAGGGTTCGGGGGTGCTCCGTTGTGATCCATAGATACCCCCGATTTGCGCCGCGCAAAATTTCGCTTAGGTAAATTTCGCGTCGAGCAATGGGCATATGCCGTAAGCCTGCATAAGACAAGATGCGGACATAAATTAGCTCGCATTGGTCAGGTGGAATAACTGTCTGTGACAGAAAAGGGGAAATCGTTAACCTGAGGCCTGTGACTTCGTCGGGACACTGAACTGCAGCAGCGATGGACTGTCATAGGAAGTGGATCCGGTGGCTCAGGACTATGTCATCGCCCGTTGGTTGGAGTCCTACATCTCAAGAGCTTGCCGTTCGGCATAAGCGTGGGCGCCGAGGGACCCGGCTCCCGAAGGGGTGAGGCGCTTCTCACGGGGGGTCGTGCGGGCCGGCTCTGTGCTGTATACGTTCTGACCGCAAGACAGCATTCGCGTGCTTGAGCAGAATTTCGTTCATCCCCGGACCGGGACGCCATGTCAGACGCTTTTGATGATGATCCGTTGAGCCACGCCGCGCCTGCCGCAGCCGTTCCCGCTGCCGCGCAACGCTTTGCCTATCTGGACGGGCTGAACCCGACCCAGCGGGCGGCGGTGGAGGCTCTGGACGGACCGGTCCTGGTGCTGGCGGGTGCCGGCACCGGCAAGACACGGGTGCTGACCACGCGGCTGGCCCATCTGCTGATGACGCGGCGCGCCGCCGCCTTCCAGATCCTGGCGGTGACCTTCACCAACAAGGCCGCCCGCGAGATGCGCGAGCGTGTCGCCCATCTGGTGGGGATCGAACCGGAGGGCTGGTGGCTCGGCACCTTCCACGCGCTGGCCGCCCGCATCCTGCGTCGGCATGCCGAACTGGTCGGGCTGAAGTCGAACTTCACCATCCTGGACACCGACGATCAGGTCCGCCTGATCAAGCAGCTGCTGGAAGCCGCGAACATCGATTCCAAGAAATGGCCGCCCCGTCAGGTGCTGGGCGCCATCGAGCGGTGGAAGGACCGCGGCCTGACCCCCGACCGGCTCGGCGACGCCGACGGCGGCGAGGTAGCCGGCGGCCGGGTGGTCGCGATCTACCGCGCCTATCAGGAGCGCCTGCGCACCCTGAACGCCTGCGACTTCGGCGACCTGCTGCTGCACAACATCACGATCTTCCAGAACAATCCGGACGTGCTGGCGGAGTATCACCGCAAGTTCAAATATGTTCTGGTGGATGAGTACCAAGATACGAACGTCGCACAGTATCTGTGGCTCAGAATACTTTCTCAAGCTCACAAGAACATTTGTTGCGTTGGTGACGAAGATCAGTGCCTGATCGCCGGCACACCGGTGACCATGGCCGATGGCCGCCGGCGGGCCATCGAAGAAATCCAAGCCGGCGACGCCATCCTGTCCAACTATGGAAGCGGCGACCTGCGGCCGGCCATCGTCGCGCGGACCTATGTCAAACAGTATCGTGGCGAGGTTGTGGTCATCCGGACCAGCGCCGGCTGCCGTATCGTCAGTACGCCGGAGCATGTCCACTTCGCCGGCTACCGCCTCGGGCTGACGCCCCAGACCTACTTCACCTACCTAATGCACAAGGAAGGGATCGGCTGGCGGCTCGGCACGTCGCAGGTCTATACCGCGGGGCAAGTCAAGCCAATGGTCGGGTTCATGCAGCGCCTGCTGCAGGAACGGGCCGACGCGCTTTGGATCATCGGAACCCACGCCAGCGAAAACGACGCACGGGCCGACGAATATATTACTTCCCTGCGCTATCAGATCCCAACCCTCCCGTTCGTGCCGCGCAAGAGCAGATCGGAGAATGGGCTGGTTCAGGATGCCGCCTATCTATCGAAAGTCTTCTCGGCCTTCAATACTGATGAGAGCGCCGCACGTCTTCTGGCCGACCGGGGTCTGCCGGCGGACCATCCGCATCACCGCCCTCGCTCACGCAATGCCAGCCGGCGCAACGTCGTGGTGACGCTGTGCGGTGACCGGCGCGGCTCGACCCCGATGCACCGCATTTCCATCGTCGGCAACGACGAGCCGGGAAGTTCCGCGCTGAAGGAGCTTGGCTTCAACGTGCGTGCTGCCAAAGCCGGGTCCGACAGCTGGCGTGTCGAAACGGCGAACAAGGATTATGGACAGCTGATTAGCGAGGCGGAGCGGATCCGCAACGCCTTCGGTTCGGCGAACCTGATCCGTGTGGCGCGGCTGGGGACCAATTTGGGCGATGTGACGGAGGCGAACTCCCTTCCGTTCACGCCTGCCGCTTCGGTCCTTCCGGGCATGGCGATGTTCGCAGAGGATGGCAGTTACGATATCGTCGCTTCGGTGGAGCGGGAATTCTACGAAGGCACGGTTCACGATCTGGACATCGAGTCGACGCATAATTTCTGCGTCGATGGCATCTTCACCCACAATTCCATCTACGCCTGGCGCGGTGCGGAGATCGGCAACATCCTGCGTTTCGAGACCGACTTCCCCGGCGCCACCATCGTGAAGCTGGAACAAAACTACCGCTCCACCGGTCATATCCTGGCCGCGGCCTCCGGGCTGATCGCCAACAACCAGGGGCGTCTCGGCAAGACGCTGTGGACCGAGGCCGACGGCGGCGAGCCGGTCAAGGTCAAGGCGGTGTGGGACGGCGAGGAGGAGGCGCGCTGGGTCGGCGAGGAGATCGAGACGCTCCAGCGCAAGGGCACCTCCCTGTCGCAGATCGCCGTGCTGGTCCGCGCCGGTTTCCAGACCCGCGAGTTCGAAGAGCGCTTCATCACCCTCGGCCTGCCTTACAAGGTGCTGGGCGGCCCGCGCTTCTACGAGCGGCAGGAAATCCGCGATGCGCTGGCCTATTTCCGCGTGGTCAATTCCGGCGACGACGATCTCGCCTTCGAACGCATCGTCAATCTGCCCAAGCGCGGCGTCGGCCCGGCGGCGATGCAGTGCCTCTACACCGCCGCCCGCGCGCAGGGGCTGTCGCTGACCGAGGCCGGCTGGGCGCTGACGGAGACGGACGAGCTGAAGCCGAAGCTGCGCGCCACCCTGCGCGGCCTGCTGCAGGATTTCTTCCGCTGGCGGACGCTGATGGCGACGGTGCCGCACACCGAGCTTGCCCGCACCATCCTGGACGAATCCGGCTACACCCGCATGTGGCAGGAGGACAAGACGCCCGAGGCTCCCGGCCGGCTGGAGAACCTGAAGGAACTCATCACCGCCATGGCGGAGTTCGAGAACCTGCCGGGCTTCCTGGAGCATGTGGCGCTGGTGATGGAGAATGCCGAGGCCGCCGGGATCGAGCAGGTGACGGTGATGACCCTGCACGGCGCCAAGGGGCTGGAGTTCGACCATGTCTTCCTGCCGGGCTGGGAGGAGGGCGTGTTCCCCAACCAGCGCGCGCTGGACGAGACCGGCATCGCCGGATTGGAGGAGGAACGGCGGCTGGCCTATGTCGGCCTGACCCGGGCGCGGCGGCGCGCCTATGTCAGCCATGCCGCCAACCGCCGGCTCTACGGCAATTGGGTCAGCGCCGTGCCCTCCCGTTTCGTCGAGGAGATCCCGCAGGACAATGTGGAGGCCGAGGCCGCCAACGGCCTGTTCGCCGGCAGCGGCGGGCGCGGCAGTTTCGGCGGCGGCTTCGGCGGCGGGGCAGGGGGGTATGGTGGAGGCGCCGGGGCCGGTGGATTCCAGTTCCGCGGCTCGACCCGGCAAGCACCGGCGCCCAAGACGATCACGCTGGACCAGGGCGCCTATGCGGTGGCGCCGCGCGCGCGGCCCGATGCACCCTTCGCCAAGGGGGCGCGGGTCTTCCACCAGAAATTCGGCTACGGCACCGTCGTCTCCGTGTCGGAAGACAAGCTGGAGATCGAGTTCGACCATTCCGGCAGCAAGAAGGTGATGGACAGCTTCGTCGTGCCCGCCGAGAAGGCGAGCTGAACCGGGCAAGCCCGCCTTCTCGGCGGGTTGATCCGACTGGCGGTCTGCTTCGTACAGGACGGGTTGCCGCACTGTGACGGCCGTCACAGCTGCGGCGGCCGGTGCGGCTCAAGATTGCAACGGTGCAGCAGAGCCGGAGGCCATCCGTCGTGTTCGGAACGGGCAGCGTCAGTTACGAAGTGCAGAGCCGCCGCGAGGGCCGCTGGAGCATCGAAGGTGCCTACACCGATCAGGAGGCGGCGCTGTCGGCCGCCCGCTCGCAGCTGGTCGCCTCCGGGGTGGAGGAGGCGAAGGTGGTGAAGTTCCGCACCGTCGCCGGACTATCGCTGGAAACCGTGATCCTGCACAAGACCGCCCCGCAGGCTCCGCGCAAAGGACTGACCCTGGGCGGTACGGCGGAGGGGGCGCCGCTCTGCCGCACTCCGGACGATTTGCGCGGCTTCGAGAGCCGGGTGGTGATCGGCCGGCTGCTGCGCCCCTATCTGGACGCCCAGCGCATCACCCCGACCGAACTGCTGCATTCCTGGCCGCTGTTCCGCCGGTTCGAGGAGCAGGGGGCGCTGCTGGGCGCCGCCATCCATGCCGTCGCCCGCCATCATTCCGGCATCCACGGCGTTTCCCATGCCGCCCGCGCCCGTGAACTGCGCCAGCTGGTTGAGGCGGTCACTGCCGCCGCCCGCGATGCGCTGGCCGAACGGCGCCGGCTGCCGCGCTTCGATGCCGCCGACCTGCCCGGCACCAGCAGCCGCATCGAGGAGGCGGTGGGACCGGCCGGCCATGACGCGCTGTTCCTGATCCTGCTGTGCCAGCATCTGGAGGCCGGCGGGCCGCTGGCGGGGAAGCTGGACCTGCTGCTGGCGATGATGGGCGAGGATGCCGAACCGCGCCATCTCGCCCTGCTGGACGGGGTGGTCGCCGACATCATGGGATCCGCAGACACGGTGAAGGAGCTGCTGGGCGCGCAGCCCAGCCTGCATGCCGGGCTCTGCGTGCTGGCCGACGGGCTGTTCGACCGCGATCCCGATCCAGCGCAGGCACCGATGGCCGGCCCGTTGCGCCGGGTCTGCCGCCTTGCCCTGCAGGGCCGTGCGCCGCAGAGCCGCACCGTCCTGCTGGAGCGCCTGCGCCAGAGCATCGGCGGCGACCAGCCGCTCGACCGCCGCGACGCCAAGGTGGACGGCATGCTGACCCATGACCTTGCCGCCCGGATGAAGGGGGCGGACGGCGCGCTGCTCGGCGGGGCGGCGATGGAGAAGGCGCTGGAGCGCCGGTTGCTGCGCCACCGCCAGTCGGTCCTGCGTGCCCAGGGCATGCATGACATCGCCGACCAGTTGTCGGGGCGGTAACGGGCGGCCCGACGAATAAGGATTCTCCCGATAACCTGAAACCTTGGTCTCTTTCCGGCTTGATGCTAAAAACGCCGCTTCTGTTCTCGCGTCGTCGTCGGAAAGCCCCTGTCATGTCGCAAACCCCGCTCTGGCGCATCGCGCTGGTCGTTCCCGAAGCCCATGCGCCGGCCTTCGCCGAGGCGGTGGGGGACCATGCCGATGCGGTGTCGACCTTCGAACTGGAGGAGGGCGGCGACTGGCTGGTGGAGGCGACTTTGTACGGCGCCCCGGACGAGGCGCGGCTGCAATCCCGCGTCGCCGTGCTGGCCAAGGCGCTGGGGATCGAGGAGCCGAGGCTGGCGGTCGAGAATCTGCCGCCGATCGACTGGGTGTCGCACAGCTACCAGGGCTTCCCGCCGATTCGCGCCGGGCGCTTCTTCGTCCACGGCTCCCACCATGAGGGCATTGTGCCGGCCGGCAGCATTCCGCTGCTGGTCGACGCCGCCACCGCCTTCGGCACGGGGGAGCATGGCTCGACCAACGGTTGCCTGCAGGCGCTCGACCGGCTGTCGCGCCACCTGAAGCTGCCGCGCGGCGGGAAACGCGGTGCGCTCGACATGGGCTGCGGCTCCGGCATCCTGGCGCTGGCGGTTGCCAAGCGCTGGCGCGTGCCGGTCACCGCCGTCGACATCGATCCGGAGGCCGTGCGCGTCACCGTCATCAACGCAGCGCTGAACGGGCAGAAGCGCATGATCCGCGCCCAGGGCGGCGACGGCTATCACACCCCGATCGTCGGGCGGCACAAGCCCTACACCCTCATCACCGCCAATATCCTGGCCCGTCCGCTGTCGCGCATGGCGCCGCAGCTGCGCCGCCATCTGAAAAAGGGCGGCTATGCCGTGCTGGCCGGCCTGCTGAACCGGCAGGAACGCCACGTCATCCAGGCCCACCGCAACCAGGGTCTGCGGCTGGTGGCGCGCATCCCGGTCGGGGAATGGACCACTCTTGTGGTGAAGCGTTGAAACCAAAGGGCCGTGATGCGACTTCCCCTAGGGACGATGTTCCGACACGTTTCTGGGGAGCCACCATGCTGAACCGCATCCGGTCCTTGTTCGCAGGCGACGACGGCGTCGAGCCGGGCGAGGACGCCCTGCAGGCCGCCGCCGCCGCCCTGATGGTCGAGGCCGCGCGTACCGACGACACCATCTCCGAAGCCGAGCGCGACCGCATCATGTCGGTCGCCCGCCGCCACTTCAATCTGAGCGAGGAAGAGGCGCAGGACCTGCTGTCCGCCGCCGTCTTCGACACCGAGGACGTGTCGCCCTACCACCGCTATGTCAGCATCATCATGGACCGCTGCCCGCCCGGCCAGCGCATCTGGATCATCGAGATGCTGTGGGAGGTCGCCTACGCCGACGGCGTGCTGAATGACCTGGAGTCGAGCCTGCTGCGGCGGATCGGCGGGCTGCTGCACATCTCCGACGTGGAACGCGGCGAGGCCCGCAAGCGGGTGTTGGCGCGGCTGGGGCTGCCGGACGATGCGGGGATGCCGGCCTGAGTGCTGCTTCGGGTGCCCCCTCCCTATCCCTCCCCCGCTAGCGCGGGAGAGGGGACTGCCGCCGCTTCCAAATTTACGTCCCGCCGACAAGAGTCCGATCCCCTCTCCCGCGAGAGCGGGGGAGGGATAGGGAGGGGGCATCGACCGTGATACCCCACCCCAAGCGACATAGCCGCCGCCCCGCCGCTTGCGCAGTGCCTGCGGGGTGCCTAGCCTGTGGCCACAGGATTCACTCTTCCGAGGAACAGGTTCCGTGCCCAGC
This sequence comes from uncultured Azospirillum sp., assembly GCF_946480385.1. Next base: position 32,110 of record NZ_CAMLJP010000003.1, on the reverse strand, counting down.
GCGAATCTCTCCGCCGCCTATCGTGGCGACGACGCCCTTGCGACCCTCTTGACCGAGGCCGGGACCGGCCGGTCTCCCGCCGATGTCCGGGCGCTGCTGGCAGGCGTGCTGGCGGCGCCGGAGGGGGAGGATCCCGCCGCCTGGACGGTGCTGGTGGGCGAGAATCTCCCGTCAGCCCTGGCCGAACAGCTCCAGGCATTGAAAGTGCTGCTGGCCGCCGAGGCGCCGCCCGCCCGGCCCGGCCCGGCCCAGCGTCTGGCCGATTTGCGCGCCGCGCTGAAGCGTCGCGACCTCGACGGCTTCATCATCCCGCGCGGTGACGAACATCAGGGCGAATATGTGCCGCCGCGCGCCCAGCGGCTGGGCTGGCTGACCGGCTTCACCGGATCGGCCGGCAACGCGGTGGTCGCCGCCGACCGCGCGGCGATCTTCGTCGATGGTCGCTACACCCTCCAGGTCCGCAGCGAGGTGCCGGCCGACCTGTACGAGTACAAGCATCTGGTCGAGGACCCGCTGACCGACTGGATCGTCGCCGCCCTGCCGGACGGCGGGCGCTTCGGCTTCGATCCCTGGCTGCACACCATCGGCTGGGTGGAGAAGACCCGCGCCGCGCTGGAACGCGCCGGCATCCTGCTGGTGGCCTGCGAGGACAACCCGCTCGATTCGGTGTGGCAGGGCCAGCCGCCGGCTCCGCTCACCCCCGTGGTGCCGCAGGACGAGGACTTCGCCGGCGAAAGCTCCACCGACAAGCGGGCGCGTCTCGCCGACGAGTTGGGGCAGAAGGACATCGCCGCTGCGGTGCTGACCCAGCCGGACAGCATCGCCTGGCTGCTGAACATCCGCGGTGCCGACGTGCCCTGCACGCCGCTGCCGCTGTCCTTCGCCATCCTGTCCGCCGATGCGTCGGTGGAGCTGTTCCTCGACCCGCGCAAGCTGGCGCCGCAGACGAGATCCCATCTCGGCAATCAGGTGCGGGTGCGGCCGGTGGAGGAATTCGGCCCGGCGCTCGACGCCGTCGCCCGCGGCTCCGCCCGCGTGCTGGCCGACCCGTCCTGCACCTCCGCCTGGATCGTCGACAGGCTTCATCTGGCCGGCGCCAGGGTGGAGCGCGACGGCGACCCTTGCGCCCTGCCCAAAGCCTGCAAGAACGCGGCGGAACTGGCCGGCACCCGCGCCGCCCATGTCCGCGACGGTGCGGCCCTCGTCCGCTTCCTGCACTGGTTCTCGGAAGAGGCGCCGAAGGGCACCTTGACCGAACTGGCGGTGGTGGAGCGGCTGCTGGCCTGCCGCCGGGAGAATGAGCGATTCCGCGGCGTCAGCTTCGACACCATCGCCGGGGCCGGGCCGAACGGCGCCATCGTCCATTACCGCGTCACACCGGAGACCGACCGCCGGCTGGAGCCGGGCAGCCTGTTCCTGCTGGACAGCGGCGCACAATATCTGGACGGCACCACCGACGTGACCCGCACGCTGGCGGTCGGCGAGTTGGATCCGGCGCTGGCGGCGGAAATGCGCGACCGTTTCACCCGCGTGCTGAAGGGCCACATCGCCCTGTCCACCGTCCGCTTCCCGCAGGGCACGACGGGCTCGCAGCTGGACGTGCTGGCGCGTCTGCCGCTGTGGCAGGCCGGGCTGGACTATGACCATGGCACCGGCCACGGCGTCGGCAGCTTCCTGTCGGTGCATGAGGGGCCGCAGCGGGTGTCGAAGGTCGGCAACACCGTCGCCCTGCAGCCGGGAATGATCCTGTCCAACGAGCCCGGCTATTACAAGACCGGCGCCTATGGCATCCGCATCGAGAACTTGATCGTCGTCCAGCCGGTGGAGCCAGAGGGCGAGCTTGCCGGCGCCGAGCGCCCGCTGCTGGAGTTCGAACCGCTGACCCTGGTGCCGATCGACCGGTCGGTGATCGAGCGGGCGCTGCTGAACGACGCGGAGGCCGCCTGGGTCGACGCCTATCATGCGCGGGTGCGCGAGTCGCTGTCGCCGTTGCTGGACGAGGCGGCCCGCCGCTGGCTGGAGCAGGCGACCGCCCCCCTGTGACGGAGGCGGGTGGCTGTATCAAATCATGGCCCAGTGCTGGGGGCGCCCCTGATTCTGCAAGATGTTGCCGTCCGTGGTAACACGTTCTTTACCAGCCTGCTGCAGTGTGACCCAAGGGGATGACTTTTGGCGGCAGTTAGGGCACTACAGTCGGCATCACTTCCCGGATTACGGCGCAGCCCCCGCGCCGGGTGGGCGTAACGGCCGGTCAGACACCGGCAACGGATTATTGCGGAGACGTCTAGATGAAGATCCTCGTCGTCGATGATTACGCCACCATGCGGCGCATCGTGCGGAACCTGTTGACCCAGATCGGCTACACCGACATCGACGAGGCCGGCGACGGCGTGTCGGCGCTGGCGAAGCTGCGTGAGAGCAAGTTCGGCCTCATCATCTCCGACTGGAACATGGAGCCGATGACCGGTCTGCAGCTGCTGAAGGAAATCCGTGCGGACGCGAAGCTGGCGGCGACGCCCTTCATCATGGTCACCGCCGAGAGCAAGACCGAGAACGTGATCGCCGCCAAGCAGGCCGGCGTGAACAACTACATCGTCAAGCCCTTCAACGCCGACACGCTGAAGCAGAAGATCCAGGCCGTCATCGGCGGCTGATCCTCGGTTTTCGTGATCGCGACTGACTGTTCGGTCCGGGCGGACGGCGGCATCTGCCGTTCGGTGCCCGGTCCATAGGGCGGCTGGCGAATCCAGTTTGGGGAGTGGACCGGTTTGGAGCAGCTTCCGCAGCTGTCCGATGAGGAGTTCGAGCAGATCGAGGACGCCATCGCCCGATCGGCGAAGGGCAGGGCGTTCCTGCGGCGGCTCCACCGGCGGTCCCTCGGGGCCGCGACGGAGGAAGTGCGCGCCATGCTCCAGGAGTTCCGCGACTCCTGGAACCGCCAGAACGAGGCGGTGGAGGCCGGCAAGCATGTCGGCGTCCTGCGCCGCGAACTGATGGAAATGGCCGCCTCGATCGAGCAGGCGAGGCGGGAAGTGGCGGCGCTGCGGCCCCCCGACGGGTCGGGCGACAAGATCCTGTCCGCCACCAACGAGTTGGATGCCATCGTCATCTCGACCGAGCGTGCCTCCTTCGAGATCCTGAACGCCGCGGAACGGCTGATGGATCTGGCGGGCAAGCTGCGGGCCAGCGGTGCCGATCCCGCGATGTGCGGCGAGATCGACACCCAGGTGAACGACATCTTCACCGCCTGTTCCTTCCAGGATCTGACCGGCCAGCGCACCAGCAAGGTCGTCAACGCGCTTCGCTACATCGAGCAGCGCGTCATGGCGATGATCAGCATCTGGGGCGAGGATGGGCTGGCCGGCATCATCGTCAAGGAAGAGCAGACGGACACCCGTCCCGACGCCCATCTGCTGAACGGTCCGCAGCTGGACGGCCATGGCGTCAGCCAGGCCGACGTGGACAGCATGTTCGACAGCCCGGCGCCGGCGCCCGCCCCGGTCGCGGCCCCTCCGCCGCCTCCGCCGCCCGCTCCGGTCCAGTCGAGTCAGGCCGACATCGACAGCATGTTCGACAGTCCGGCGCCCGCACCAGCGCCTGCTCCGGCCCCCGCTGCGGCTCCGGTCCAGGCGAGCCAGGCGGACATCGACAGCCTGTTCGATTCGCCGGCTCCCGCCGCGGCTCCGGCAGTGGCGAGCCAGTCGGACATCGACAGCATGTTCGACGCGCCGGCTCCCGCTCCGGCCAAGAAGCCGGTGCCGAAGCCGCCGACCGCCGCACCGAAGGCCAAGGCCACCCCCAAGCCTGCCGCACCGCCTCCGCCGCCCGCTGCGGCAGAGCCGCCGGCGCCGCTGGATCAGGCGGCCATCGACGCCCTGTTCGGATAGGGGGCGGTCCGACTCCGGCAAGGGCATTCCGATGAGGGCATTCCGACCCCGGCATTCAGGCTCTCTCCCGATTGACCGCCTCTGCCCGCCGATGGCTGGATGGCGTGCGGTCAGCCGATCCAAACGCAGAACCGACGCACGCGACCAGACATCCACCAAACACAGGCCACTGGCGGCCGTTTCCGAGAGGCGGGACCGAGGATGAAGCAGATGACCAAGCCCTTCATGGCCGAGCTTCAGAAAGCCCGCAAATCCGGGCATCCCTTCCAGTCCCTGATCGAGGACGGCGCGGCGGCCCCGGCCCTTCCCGTGCCGGCCCAGGTCGTCCAGGCCGACAACACCGAGGTGCTGCGCGCCATCGGCGATCTCGGCGCCAAGCTGGACCGCTTCCTGACGATGGACGCGGCGCAGATCGACCAGATCCAGGTGGAGATCGCCGACATCTCCGGCCGCATCAAGGCGACCAAGGTGGAAATGGCGGCCATCCGCCACCCGCTGGCCGGCGACGACAAGTTCCAGCAGGCCAGCCAGGAACTGAGCGCCGTCGTCGCCGCGACGGAGGCCGCGACCAATACCATCATGGCCTGTGCCGAAGAGCTGGAAGAGGTGGTGTCGGAACTGAAGTCGTCCCTGCCGGAGGGCTATCACAACTCCCGCGTCAACGACATGGTCGACGTCATCGTCCGCATCTACGAGGCCTGCAACTTCCAGGACCTGACCGGCCAGCGCATCACCAAGGTGGTCCGCGCCATGTCCTTCATCGAAGAGCGCGTCGACGCGATGATGGGCCTGTGGAACAAGCGCGAGTTCGAGGCGATGCCGCTGCCGCCGTCCGTCACCAAGAAGGACGAGGATCTGGATCTGCACGGTCCGGCCGAAGCCACGCCCGAGAGTGGCAACATCAGCCAGGCCGACATCGACGCGCTGTTCGGGTAAGGCGCTTTCCGTTCATTTTCCGCCAGGGGCGGGGAGGGGCATATCGCCCGCCCCCGCGTTACCGCTTGCGGCGCCCTCACCCCGGCGTGCTATACAGGGGCAACTTCGAAAGCGCCCAAGACGACGATGCTTCCTCGCCCGTACCGCCTGCCGCTGACGGCCATCCTCCTGTCCGCCGCCCTGTCCGCCTGCTCCTCCACCAAAGAGGACGCGTATGTCGAACGCCCGGCCGACCAGCTTCTGTCGGAAGCCGACGCTGCGATGCGTGACGAGGCGTACAAGAAGGCCGCGAAGCTCTATGACGAGGTGGAGCGCCAGCATCCCTATGCGGATGCGGCCAGCAAGGCGCAGCTTCTTGCCGCCTATGCCCACTATCAGGATCTGAAGTACGACGACGCCATCCTGGCGCTCGACCGCTTCATCCAGCTTCATCCGGGCAGCCCGGATGTCGACTACGCCTATTACATGCGGGCGCTCTGCTATTACGAGCAGATCACCGACGTGCGCCGCGATCAGAAGATGACGCGCCAGGCGCTCGACGCCCTGCAGGAAGTGGTCCGCCGCTTCCCCGACAGCAAATACGCCCGCGACGCGAAGCTGAAGATCGACCTGACCAACGATCACCTTGCCGGCAAGGAGATGGAGGTCGGGCGCTTCTACCTGCGTCAGCATCAGTATACCGCCGCGATCAACCGGTTCCGCACCGTCGTTGAAAATTACCAGACCACGTCCCATGTGCCTGAGGCGCTGCACCGCCTGGTGGAGTGCTATCTGGCGCTGGGCGTGACCGACGAGGCGAAGGCCGCCGCGGCCGTGCTCGGCCACAACTTCCCCGGCAGCGAATGGTACACGGACAGCTACGCACTGCTGGTGGACGCCAATCTGCGTCCCGAGCGAAACGAGAAGTCGTGGCTCAATCGAGCCTGGAACTCCCTGTTCTAGGACGCTCCATGCTCGTGTCGCTGACGATCCGGGACGTCGTCCTGATCGAGCGGCTGAGCCTGTCCTTCCGCAAGGGCCTGTGCGCCCTCACCGGCGAGACCGGGGCCGGCAAGTCCATCCTGCTCGACGCGCTGGGGCTGGCCCTTGGCGCGCGGGCGGAATCCGGGCTGGTGCGCCATGGCGCCGATCAGGCCGCCGTCACTGCGGAATTCGAACTGTCGGGTGACCACCCGGCCTTTGCCATCTTGAAGGAACAGGGGCTGGACGCCGATTCGGGCGACGGCGCGGCCGGTTACCAAACACTGGTGATCCGCCGCACCGTCAACACCGACGGGCGCAGCCGTGCCTGGGTGAACGACCAGCCGGTCGGTGTCGGTCTGCTGAAGACGCTGGGCGCCGAACTGGTCGAGGTGCATGGGCAGTTCGACACCCACGGCCTGCTGAACCCGCAGACCCATCGCGGCGTACTCGACGCCTATGCCGGGCTGTCGGCGCAGGCGGCGCAGGTCGCCGCCGCGCACCGCGCCTGGAGGCAGGTCGAGGATGCGCGCCATTCCGCCGCCGCCGACATCGCTCGCGCTCGCTCCGAAGAGGAATATCTCCGCCACGCCGTGGCCGAGCTGGACGCGCTCGCCCCCAAGGCCGGCGAGGAGGAGGAACTGTCGGAGACCCGCGCGGTGCTGATGCACCGGGAAAAGCTGGTCGACGGCATGAACGCCGCCTATGCGGAGCTGTCGGGCGACCGCGGCGTCGAGCGCGCCCTGTCTTCCGCCATCCGCACCCTGAGCCGCATCGCCGACAAGGCCGGCGGCACGCTGGATCCGGTGATCGCCGCGCTCGACCGCGCCGCGACTGAGGCGGGGGAGGCGATTGCCGCGTTGCAGTCCGCCTCCAGCGGAGTCGACATGGACCCGCGGGCGCTGGAGAAGCTGGAGGAGCGGCTGTTCGCACTGCGCGCCGCCGCCCGCAAGCATGGCGTCGATGTCGATGCACTGGCCGCCCTTCGGGAGGAGATGGCCGGCCGGCTGCTGCTGATCGAGGATCAGGGCGATCTGCTGGCCAAGTTGGCGAAGGAGGCCGAACAGGCCCGCACCGCCTTCCACAAGGCCGCCGAGGCGCTGAGCGCCGCCCGCCGCGAGGCCGCCGGCCGTCTGGATGTGGCGGTCGCCGGCGAACTGGCGCCGCTGAAGATGGAAAAGGCCAAGTTCCGCACGCTGGTCGAGCCGCTCGACGAGTCGGAATGGAACGCATCCGGCATCGACCGCATCGCCTTCCAGGTCGCCACCAACCCCGGTTCGCCGCCGGGTGCCTTGAACAAGATCGCGTCGGGCGGTGAGTTGGCGCGCTTCATGCTGGCGTTGAAGGTGGTGCTGGCCCAGACCTCCACCGTCGGCACGCTGGTGTTCGACGAGGTGGACACCGGCATCGGCGGCGCCGTCGCCGCCGCGGTGGGCGAGCGGCTGGAAACGCTGGGCCATGGCCTGCAGGTGCTGGTCGTCACCCACAGCCCGCAGGTCGCGGCGCGCGGCGCCGTTCACCTGAAGGTGCAGAAGTCGCAGAAGGGCGAGCAGGTCACCACCGGCGTCGCCGAACTGGACGGCGACGAGCGGCGCGAGGAAATCGCCCGCATGCTGTCCGGCGCCACCGTCACCGCCGAGGCCCGCGCAGCGGCCGACAGCCTGATCGCCGGCCGCGGCTGAGGCTCACTCCCCCGCCAGCGCCTCGGCATGGCGGCGGAACAGGCGGACGAGGGCATCCACCACCGCGGCAACGGCCGGCGCGTCGCGCCGGTCGCGGTGGACCAGCAGATGGACATCCTCGCGCAGGGCGGACGGCGGGTCGATGACGCGGACCAGGGCTGGTTCGGCATCGCCCAGCACGCAAGGCAGCAGCGTCATGCCCATTCCGCGCCGGGCGGCGTCGAGCCGCATCGGCAGCTCGCTGAGCCGCGCCACGACGTGGGCGCCGCGCTCCCGAACGGTGTCGTCCAACCATCCCGATTGCGATGGCCGCCGCCGGGTTTCCGGTAGCCCGACGACGGTTGCGCCGTCCCAGCGGCCGGACCAGTCGTCACGCAGGTCTCGCTTTGCATAGAGCGTGAATCCGAAGCGTCCCAGCCGGCGGGTGACCAGATCGCCTTCTGTCGGCACCCGGTCCATGCGCAGCGCGATATCGGCTTCCCGCTGGGCCAGGTTCAGCGCATTGCGAGTGCTGATGATGGTCAGGTCGGCCCCGGTCTCCGCCAGCAGGTCCGACAGATGCAGGGTAAGGAAGGCGGAGACGGAGGTGGTCGCCGTCACCCGCACCGGCCGGCTTGTTGCGGTCAGCCGGTCGGCGTTGCGGGCGAAGGCCGCGGCGGCGTCGCCCATGGCCGCGGCGCTGTCCAGCACCGAGCGGCCGAGCGCCGTCAGATCCAGCCGGTTGGGGAGTCGGTCGAACAGCGGACCGCCCAGCGCCTCTTCCAGCCGCTTCAGACGGCGGCCGAGGGTCGGCGGGCTCAGCCGAAGCCGCTGTGCCGCCGCAGTCAGGCTGCCGCTGTGCGCCGTGGCCAGGAAGGCGCGGATATCCTCCCAGTCGAGATCCGCATCGTCGATCATCCAGTCCCCGTCCGAATCGCCCGGTCCCAATCTCCCGATCTAGCGTGGCGGGCGCATGCCGTCACCGCGGCAGCAGGCCGTGAAGGGCGGCATGCTGCAACAGCATGATGGTCTTGCCGTCCAGGATCGCCCCGCAGCCGACCATGGCAAGGGCATCGGCGAAGGTCAACTCGACCACCTCGATGTCCTCGCCCTCCTCGGCAACCCCGCCACCGTCCTTGCGGTCGGCGGCGCGGTATTCAGCGACGAAGAAGGCCAGTCGTTCCGTCACCGAACCGGGGCTCATGAAGGCGTCGAACACCCGGCGCGGCGCCTGGACCGTCACGCCCAGCTCCTCCTCCGCCTCGGCACGGATCGCCTCCTCCGGGCTGCGCGCGTCGAGCAACCCGGCGCACACCTCCAGAAGCGGTTCGGCATGGCCGTTGACGTAGGCGGGAAAGCGGAATTGCCGGGTCAGCAGGACGGTTCCGCGGGTCGGATCGTAGAGCAGCAGGGCCGCCCCATTGCCACGGTCATAGGTCTCCCGGCTTAGGGTCTGCCAGCTGCCGTCGCGGCGGCGATAGTCGAAGGTGGTCTTTTTCAACACATACCAGTCGTCGGACAGCAGCGTAACGTCGCGGATGCGGATGCGCTCGTCCACGGCAATGGATTCGTTGGTAGACGAAAGGAATGTCATGGCGGACCCCGATGGTCATGGAATGGCCATCACCATGCGCCATGGCGGACCTTCGGGCAGCCTGCCAGAGATGAAAGGGCCCCCTGCGAAATCTTGAGGCTGCCGCAGGTTCCCGATTCCATTGCTTGTTTCCAGCCAAAAGAAATCACTGTCGCGATCAGGAAAATTCCCGCAAAGCCAAAGCCTGATGCCGATAATCACATGCGAACGCGCCCGAAATCTTATCCTATGTTAAGTTAACCCTCCTTAATCAGAACATAGGAATAGCCATTTTGGAGCGTTGCGGCATTCCGACCTGCTGCCTAGATTGTTGATGAAATCCATTGGCTGTGCGTGACAAACGCCGCCGGTCCAGCTTCCGCTTGAGGTCGCGTTTGTCTGAAGTCTTTGTTCGATGAGCGGCCCGTTTCCTTCGGGGTCTGTCGACCTCACGGATTGCGACCGGGAGCCCATCCACCAGCTGGGTCTTATCCAGCCCGCCGGTTTCCTGATCGCCGTCACGGCCGATTGGATCGTCCTGCATGTCTCGGCCAATATCGGCCGCTGGCTGGGGGTGGAGCCCGACGACCTGTTGGGGCATCCGCTCGCCCGCGTCATCACCGGGGAGGCGCTGCACACCATCCGCGGCAGGCTGCAGGTCGCCCACATCAACGGCAGTGTCGAACGTGCCTTCGGCGTCCATCTGTCCGACCTCGCTCCGGTCTGCGACGTGGCCGTCCACCTGTCCGGCTCCACCATCGTGATCGAAGCGGAACCGAGCGAGGGGGAGGGGCCGCAGGATTCGGGATCGCTGCTGCGCTCGATGATCGCCCGGGTCCAGAACACCCGCGGTTTCGACGCCTTCTGCCGCGAGGCGGCGCGCCAGATGCGGGCGCTGACCGGCTTCGACCGGGTGATGGTTTACTGCTTCGGCCCCGACGGGGCGGGGGAAGTGATCGCGGAATCGGCGGTGCACGGCATCGGCAGCTTCCTCGGCCAGCGCTATCCGGCCTCCGACATCCCGCAGCAGGCCCGGCGCCTGTACGAGCGCAACTGGCTGCGCTGCATCGCCGACGTAAACGCGCCGCCGGTGCCGGTGGTGCCGACTCTCGATCCGACGGGCCAGCCGCTGGACCTGTCGCTCAGCCTGCTGCGCAGCGTCTCGCTGATCCATGTCGAATATCTGCGCAACATGGGCGTCAACGCCTCGCTGTCGGTGTCGATCCTGCGGCACGGCAAGCTGTGGGGCCTGTTCGCCTGCCATCACCGCCACGCCCGCTCGCTTTCCTTTGAACGGCGCACCACCGCCGAGCTGTTCGGCCAGATGGTTTCGCTTCTGATGGAGGGGCGGGAGCGCGAGCAGGAAAGCCAGCAGGAGGCGCAGGCCCGCCGCGCCCATGTCCGCATCATGTCGATGCTGGCCGACAGCGAATCGCCGATGGACAGTCTCGTCACCTTCGCGACGGAGCTGCGGACACTGATCGAGTGCGACGGCTTCGCCTGCTGCATCGACGGCCAGCTGCACATGGAAGGTGAAACGCCGACGCGGGAGGAAACGCTGGGCGTCATGCGCTTCCTGCACCGGACGCCGCCCAGCAAGGTCTATGTGACCGACGAGCTGCGGGCGGTGCATCCGCCGGCCCGCGACTTCACCGAACGGGCCTGCGGGTTGCTGGCGATCCCGGTGTCGCGCTTGCCGCGCGACTATCTGGTCTTCTTCCGCAAAGAGATAATCCGCACTGTCACCTGGGGCGGCGACCCGACCAAGCCGGCGCAGTACGGCCCCAACGGACCGCGCCTGACCCCGCGCAAAAGCTTCGAGGCATGGAAGGAAACCGTGCGCGGCCGGTCCAGGCCCTGGACCGAACTGGACGAGCGCAACGCCGAATCCCTGCGGGTGACTCTGCTGGAGGTGGTGCTGCGGCTGGCCGACATCGCCGGCCGTACCCGCAAGGAGGCGACCGAGCGGCAGGAGTTGCTGATCGCCGAGCTGAACCACCGCGTCCGCAACATCCTCAGCCTCGTCCGCGCCCTGGTGCGGCAGAGCGAGACCGGGGCGGAGACGGTGCAGCAGTTCGCCGGGATCGTCGCCGGCCGCATCGAGGCGCTGGCCCGCGCCCATGACCAGATCACCGCCGACAATTGGGGGCCGGCGTCGCTGCGCGCCCTGATCGCGGCGGAGATCGGCGCCTATCTGTCGGCCAAGAGCGAGCGGGTGCGGCTGACCGGGCCGGAGGTGCTGCTGGCGCCGCAGGCCTTCTCCGTCTTCGCGCTGGTGGTGCACGAGTTGACCACCAACTCGGCCAAATACGGCGCGCTCAGCGACAGCGGCGGCTGGGTCGAGGCAGACTGGTCGATCGACGAGGGCGGGCGTCTGCTGATCGACTGGCGGGAGAATGGCGGCCCGCCGGTGCGGGCGCCGTCGCGCACCGGCTTCGGCACCACGGTGATCGAGCGCTCCGTTCCCCACGACTTGCAGGGCGAGGCCGAGGTGACCTATGCCCTGTCGGGCTTGCGGGCGCGTTTCATGATTCCGGCCCAGTATGTCACCGTCGCCGCCAGCCTGCCGGGCGGCGGGCGGCGCAGCCTGCCGGTGCCGACCGCCGATTTCTCCATCGGTGGGCCGGTGCTGCTGCTGGAAGACAACATGATCATCGCCATGGCGACGGAAGATGTGCTGTTGAGCTTCGACGCCAGCCGGGTCAACACCGCTGCCGGAGTCCGCCACGCCCTGCGCCTGATCGACGAGGACCCGCCGGTGGTCGGCGTGCTGGACATCAACCTGGGCAACGAGACCTCGGTTGCGGTCGCCGAAAGGCTGCGGGAGTTGGGGATCCCCTTCGTGTTCGCGACCGGCTATGGCGAGTCCGCCGCGGTGCCGGAGCGGTTCGCGGACGTGCCGGTGCTGAAGAAGCCTTATGGGTCGGATCAGGTGGTGCAGGTCCTGGCGTCGGTGATGGGGTAGGGGAAGCCTACCCTCTAACCGCCGCATATCGCGCGAACAGCGCCACACTCACCGCCACCGTGGCATTCAGTGACTCCACTGCGCCGGTCGTCGGCACCGACAGCCGCGTCGCCGGGCAGTCGGCCGGCACGCCCTGGCCTTCCTCGCCCAGGATCAGCCGCATGTCGGCCGGCCAGTCGAAGCGCGTCAGATCCTCACCGCCGCCGTCCAGCGCATAGAGCGGCCCGGCCGCGTCATTCACCGCCGCCCAGCGCGGCCCGCGCAGCAGGGTCAGCGCGAACTGCGCATTCGATGCCGCCCGCAGGCATTTCGGGTGGAAGGGATGCGCCGCGCCCTCCAGCAGCACGATCCGCGACACTCCGAACGCCGCCGCGCTGCGCAGCAGGGCGCCGAGATTGCTGGGATCGCCCAGCGCGCACAGCAGTTCCAGCCCCTGCGGCGGCTGCGACAGGTCGATGGCCGGCATCTTCGGCACCGCGCCGACCAGCAGCGGGAATCCGGTGCCCGATACGTCGAGCGTCCGGAACAGGGCGGGGGCCAGTTGCACCGGCTCCACCCCTGGCGGCAGGTGCCAGCCGGCAATCTGGGCCGGGTCGGTGAACAGAACGCGCTCGAACCGGTCGGGGTGCTGGCGCAGCGCCTCCGGCACCGTCTTCAGCCCGGCCAGCAGGAACTTGCCGTTCTTCTTCAGCCCACGGCTTTCGAGCGCCGATTCCCACAGCTTGAACTGCGGGTTCTGCGGGCTTTCGATCAGCAGGGGCGGGCGGGTCATGGCAACGGGCTTTCCGGCAAGGGGATGCCCTTGCCTAGCACAGCAGCGTCCTGAAAGTCAGGGGTTCAGGCGGCGACCGAGGAACAGCAGGGGGCCGCGTTGGCAGGCGTCGGTGAAGCCGGCACGCTGGTAGAACTCGACATTGCGGGCGAAAACGGCGGTGACCAGATGGACGCCGGAAAGGCCGTCGGCCCGGCAATCCTCGGCGAAGCGGTCGACCAGCCGTCGGCCCAGCCCGTGCTCCCGCCAGCCCGGCCGGACATTCACATGGAAATGGGCGGGGTAGGCGGCGAAATGGTCGGCGAAGACCTCGTATTTCGGGATGCGCCGAGCCAGTTCAACCGAGCCCGCGCTGTCCTTGCAGCCGGTGAGATAGCCGACGATCTGCCCGTCGCCCGCCACTGCCATCCAGATGTCGCGCGGCGCCTCCGCCACGAACCAGCCTGTCCAAGTGGCGAGGAAGGCGGTGCGGTCGGCAGGGGAAGCGAACTCCGTCCGGGTGGTGGAGGCGAAGAAGATGTCCTCCAGGGCAGACAGCGCCGCCGCGCGGTCGGGCAGGTCGGTCAGGCGCTCCAGCCGGATCTCTCCGCCTTCCGTCATCACTTCCGCTGTGCGGTCTGGACCGACAGGGCGCGCGGGGCCAGCATGGTGTAGTGGCCGCGCGCCTTCATCACGCCGGCCCCTTCCTCCGCCTGCTGGCCGTGGCCCCAGAACAGGTCGCCGCGGACCGGACCCTTGATGGCGCCGCCGGTGTCCTGCGCCACCACCAGCCGGTTGATCGCCCCGCCCGGCACCGGGGCGTCGCGCACCTCCAGCCAGAGCGGCACGCCCAGCGGGATATGCTCGGCATCCACGGCGAGGCTGCGGCCGGGGGTCAGCTCCATGTTGCGGGCGCCGCGGGCGCCGACCTCGGGCTTGACCTTGAAGAAGACGTAGGAGGGGTTGAGGTTCATCACCCGCTGGGCCTCGGCCGGATGGTCCTTCAGCCAGCGGCGGATCAGCTGTAGCGACATCTGTTCCGGCGTGGCCTCGCCGCGGTCGATGATATGGCGGCCGATCGGGTAATAGCTGTGACCGTTCTGGCCGGCATAGTGGATGCCGACCACCGACCCGTCGGCCATGACCGCCCGGCCCGACCCCTGGATTTCCAGGAAGAAGGCGTCGACCGGGTCGTCCACCCACATCAGCTCCAGCCCCTTGCCCTTCAGCGCGCCGGCTTCGATCCGGGCGCGGGTCGGCAGGCCGCGCTTACCGCGCGCCGGCATGCGGTAGAGCGGGACGTTGTAGCGTTCTGTCCGTGTCCAGCTGCCGTGCAGCTCGATCTCGTAGTAGCCGGTGAAAAGGCCGTTCTCGCCGTTGCTGACGTCGCGCGGGGTGAAGAACGTCTCGAAGAAGCGGCGGGCCGCCTCGCTGTCGCCGGGCGGCAGGTCGCGGGCGGCGGCGCAGATGGCGCGCCAGTCGTCGGTGGTGCCGGCGGCGCGCAACTGCCCCAGGGGCTTGCCCGGCGGCTGGTTCTTCACCCAGCCGCAGGTGCGCTGCACCGCCGGGATCGCCTGGGCATGGTCATCGTCGATCCAGCCGGCGAGGCGGCGGAAGTCGGGCGACACCTGATCCCAGGTCGGGCGCTGGGCCGTGCTCCGCTGCCCTTCCACGGTCGGCGCGGTGCCGGCGCAGGCCGCCAGCGTCGCCAGCAGGCCGCCGAGAAGGGACAGCCGCAGGAGCTTCCGCTCTTTGGGCCGCTTCATGTCACGCGCACACGCCACCCCAGCCGCAGCCGCCATCGCGCACTCCGCCACCAGCAATCGATCTGTCCGTCGAAGACCCGGATCGTCCGGCCGCGCTGGCGGTCCGGTCACGATAAGGTCACATCACCCGAACGTTTGTGCCGGTGGTTACCCCGAGTCGTCAATCCCCAACCTGCACTTTCGGATAGGTCGCGGCTGCTTGTCACGGGTGGGCGCCAGCCGGGCCTTTCCGGCGGCGAGCGGGGCAGCCGCGCGGCGGCAAGGCGTGACAGGACGCGACAAACGCGGTATCGACAGCCCATATGTGAAGGACCGTCCGCAACTGTGCATCCCGTCCCCGATCCGATGCGGGGGAACATGCGGGCGGCCGGTCCTGTTCGCCGCCATGTGACACCCCAAGGGACCAGACGCCATGACACCCGCCGCCCGCCTCCAGGCGGTCATCGATCTGCTGACCGAGATCGACGAGACCCCTCGCCCCGCCGACGCGGTGATGAGCGCCTATTTCCGCAATCGCCGCTACATCGGGTCGAAGGACCGCACCGCCGTCGCCCAGATGGCTTACGCGATCCTGCGTCGCCATGCCCGGCTCAGCTGGTGGATCGAGCGCGGCGGCTACGAGCGCGCCACCCCGCGCGCCCGCGTCCTGGCCTATCTGCTGCTGGAAGAGAACCGCAACGCCGGCGTGGTGCTGGAGATGTTCAGCGGCGGCAAGTTCGCCCCGGCCCGCCTGACCGATGACGAGCTGGCGCTGGTCGGCAAGCTGGAAAGCCACACGATGGACCATCCCGACATGCCGGAGACGGTGCGGGTGGAGTGTCCGGAGTGGGCGGAAGCGGCGATGCGCGCCTCGCTGGGTGACCGCTTCGGGGTGGAGATGGAGAAGCTGCTGGAGGCGGCTCCGCTCGACCTGCGCATCAACCCGCTGAAGGCCAACCAGCAGAGCGCGATCAAGGCGCTGGCCAAGGCGCAGATCACGGCGGAGACCACGCGCTGGTCGCCGCTGGGCCTGCGGGTGAAGGGCCGGCCGCCGCTGGGCAGTGTCGACGCCTTCAAGGACGGTCTGGTGGAAATCCAGGACGAGGGTTCGCAGCTGGTCGCGCTGGCCGTCGCGCCGAAGCCCGGCCATCAGGTGGTCGATTTCTGCGCCGGCGCCGGCGGCAAGACGCTGGCCGTTGCGGCGCTGATGAAGAACAAGGGCCGCGTGGTGGCCTGCGACGTGCTGGACAAGCGCCTGAAGCGCGCCGCAGAGCGGTTCCGCCGCGCCGGCCTGCACAACATCGAGGCCCACCCGCTTACCAGCGAGCGCGATCCCTGGGTGAAGCGCCACAAGCGCAAGTTCGACCGCGTTCTGGTCGACGCCCCCTGCTCCGGCACCGGCACCTGGCGCCGCAACCCGGATGCCCGCTGGCGTCAGCTCGGCCCGGGGCTGGAGCAGCTGCTGCCGCTGCAGGCCAACATCCTGGACAGCGCGGCGCGTCTGGTGAAGCCGGGCGGGCGGCTGATCTACGCCACCTGCTCCATGCTGCATGACGAGAACGAGGCGCAGGTCGAGGCCTTCCTGCAGACCCACCACGATTTCATCGTGAAGCCCGTCGCCGAGGTGTGGGCGGAGGAGGAGGCCGGCGCGCCGCCGGTCGAGGGTCCGTACCTGCGCCTGACCCCGGCCAAGCACGACACCGACGGCTTCTTCGCCGCCGTGCTGGAACGCCGCGCGGAAGAGAGCGTGTCGGAGGTCAGACTGGAGCAGGGCGAGGTCGATCCTGTCGAGCTGGGCAAGGCGATCGATGCGTGAGTGAGGGGATAAGGAGCGCCGCCACCCGACCTTGACAGCCGGGGTGGCGCGCTCCTTATCCGTGGGGTAGGCTTTCCGCCGCTGAAATCATCCGGGCGTATTCGCCCAATCCCCTCAAGAGGACCAGATGAAGTTCTCCTTCGCCAAGCCGTCCCTGCCGTCCTCCGGCGTGCTCGCCGTGACTGTCGCCGCCGATCGCAGCCTCGGCCTGATCGGGCGCGAGCTGGATCAGAAGACCGGCGGGGCGCTGGCCCGCGCCATGGCCGCCGCCCGCTTCACCGGCAAGAAGGACGAGACGCTGACGCTGCTCGCCCCGGCCGGGACCGAGCTTGACCGCGTCCTGCTGGTCGGCATCGGCAAGGGCGCCGACCTGACCGATCTGGTCCTCCAGGCCGCCGGCGGCGCCATCGCCGTCCAGCTCGACAAGGCCGCCGACGAGGCCGCGCTGCTGGTCGAACTGCCGGAGGAGGCCAAGCTTTCGCCGGCCGCCGCCGCGGCGGAGATCGCCTTCGGCGCGCAGCTGCGCAGCTACAAGTTCGACAAATACCGGACCAACGACAAGAAGTCCGACAAGAAGGATCCGAAGCCCAGCCTGCGCAAGGTGACGCTGCTGGTCGAAGACGACGGCGCCGCCAAGGCCGCCTTCAAGAAGCTGGACACGCTGGCCGACGCCATCCGCTTCACCCGCGATCTGGTGTCGGAGCCGGCCAACGTCATCTATCCGGAAAGCCTCGCCGAGAAGACGAAGGATCTGGAGCAGTTCGGCGTCGAGGTCGAAATCCTCGACCAGAAGAAGCTGAAGAAGCTCGGCATGGGCGCCCTGCTGGGCGTCGCCCAGGGCAGCGCCTTCGAGCCGCGCGTGGTCGTCATGCGCTGGAACGGCAACCCCGACGCCGACGACAAGCGCCCGGTCGCCTTCATCGGCAAGGGCGTGACCTTCGACAGCGGCGGCATCTCGATCAAGGGTGCGGCCGGCATGGAAGACATGAAGTGGGACATGGGCGGCTCCGCCACCGTGATCGGCACCATGTACGCGCTGGCCGCCCGCAAGGCGAAGGTCAATGCCGTCGGCATCGTCGGTCTGGTGGAGAACATGCCGTCCGGCACGGCGCAGCGTCCGGGCGACATCGTCACCTCGGCCTCGGGCCAGACCATCGAGGTCATCAACACCGACGCCGAAGGCCGTCTGGTGCTGGCAGACTGCCTGTGGTACGCGCAGGACGCCTACAAGCCCAAGCTGATGATCGACCTTGCCACCCTGACCGGCGCCATCATCGTCGCGCTGGGCCATGAGCATGCCGGTCTGTTCTCCAACAACGACGATCTTGCCATGAACCTGACGGCCGCCGGCCTGAAGGTGGGCCAGCCGGTGTGGCGCATGCCGCTGGGCGACAATTATGACAAGGAGATCGAATCGCCGGCCGCCGACATGAAGAACACCGGGTCGGGCGGTGGCGCCGGCAGCATCGTCGGTGCGCAGTTCCTGAAGCGCTTCGTCAACGACGTGCCGTGGGCCCACATCGACATCGCCGGTGTCGCCTGGGCGAAGAAGGACAGCGCCACGGTGCCGAAGGGCGCCTCCGCCTTCGGCGTGCGCCTGCTCGACCGCTTCGTGGCGGAATTCCACGAAGGCTGATGACCCGAGTGCGTGAAGGAGCCATGACCGAAGTCCGCTTCTACCACCTGCAACGGCGCACGATGGAGCAGGCGCTGCCCAAGATCCTGGAGAAGGTTCTTGAGCGGAACTGGCGCGCCGTCGTGCTGGCCGGCTCGCCGGAGCGGGTGGACATGCTGAACCAGCATCTGTGGACCTACGATCCCGGCTCCTTCCTGCCGCACGGGGCGGCGCGCGACGGCTTCGCCGACCGCCAGCCGGTGTGGCTGACCGATGCAGACGAGAACCCCAACGGCGCCACTGTGCTGGTGACGGTGGACGGCTGCGTCAGCGACCGGATGGACGGCTTCGAGTTGGTCTGTGACCTGTTCGACGGCAACGACGATGAGGCGGTGCTGGCCGCCCGTCAGCGCTGGAAGGCCTGCAAGGCGGCCGGCCACAGCCTGACCTACTGGCAGCAGACCGACCGCGGCGGCTGGGAAAAGCGGGCCTGAGCGGCGCCCGGCCACTCATTTCGCCCGGCCGCTCATTTCGATTGCATTCGATCCGTTCAGAGGCAAATCTAATTGCCCAACCGGACGGTTCAAAGGTGCATGCTCCCGATGAACAGGAGCCAGATCGACCCGGCGCTCGCCCAGCAGGTCAAGGACGCGAGCATCCTGATCGTGGACGACAACCCGTCCAACGTCGACCTGCTGCGCGAAATCCTGAGCCATGACGGCTATCGCCAGGTGCGCGGCGAGACCGACCCGCGCAAGGTGCCGGATCTCTGCGCGGCCGAGCCGTTCGACCTGCTGCTGATCGACATCCGCATGCCGCACATGAGCGGCTTCGACCTGATGGAGCGGCTGAAGCCGATCTTCGGCGACGATTACGTGCCGATCCTGGTGCTGACCGCCCAGACCGATCAGGAGACCCGGCGCAAGTCGCTGGAACTGGGCGCCAACGACTTCCTGACCAAGCCCTTCATCGCCTGGGAGCTTCTGCACCGCGTCCGCAACATGGTGGAGATCCGCAAGCTCTACCGCCGCGCCGCCGAACAGAACCGCGAGCTTGAGCACCGGGTGTCGGAGCGTACCGCCGAGCTGTCGGACGCGCTGGAGGCGGCGCGCAAGGCCGACCGCGCCAAGCTGGACTTCCTGGCGGTGATGAGCCACGAGCTGCGCACGCCGCTGAACTCCATCATCGGCTTCGCCGACGTGCTGGCGGGGGAGGGGATGGGCAAGCTGGGCCATCCCGATTACCTGGAGTATGTGAAGCTGATCGAGGAAAGCGGCCGGTCGCTGCTGACCATGGTCAACAACATCCTGGACTATACGCGCGGCTCCACCGGCTCCATCGAGATCCAGGAAAGCGACGTCAACATCCCCCAACTGCTGACCGGCTGCGCTGACATGCTGGCGCCGAAGGCGGCGGGCAAGCGGCTGACGCTGGCCGTCCATCCCTGTCCCGCCTTCCGCATGCGCATCGACCGCCGCCGGCTGCGCGAGATGGTGCTGAACCTGCTGGACAACGCCGTCAAGTTCACGCCCACCGGCGGCCATGTCGCCGTGGCTGTGGAGGACCGTGGCAACTTCGTCGGGCTGACCGTGCGTGACAACGGGCCGGGAATTCCCACCGAGTTGATGGGGCGCATCTTCAACCCCTTCACCCAGGCCGAACGCTCGCTGATCCGCCAGCATGAGGGGGTCGGGCTGGGGCTGCCCATCGTGCGCCGCTTTGCCGAACTGCATGGCGGCGGCGTGGAGATCGACAGCGCACCAGGGCGGGGGACGGCGGTGACCATCCTGCTGCCGAAGGAGCGGTTGCTGGAGGGGTGATGGCCCCTCCCTCAATGAAACGTGAACATCTCCGGCGCCGCACCGATGCGCGCCACCAGCCCGCCGCTGGGAGGAACTTGCCGCCACTGGTCGCGCTGGGCGTCGACCGGCTCCGACACCACGATCAGGCCATTCTCGCCCCGGCGCCAGTAGAGGCTCGGCGGCTTGTCGTCGGAGGCCCAGCGCACCGCCCACACCCGCTCGCCGTCGGTCCAGGTCGCGGTGAAGCGAAGCGGCGCGGTGATGTCCAGCGCCTGCATCTCGTCGCGGATGGCGTGCAGAACGCGCTGGAAGGCGCCGACCGACTCTTGTTCCAAACCCTGGCCGATCGCGGCGAGGAAGATCGCCTCGCTGTCGGTGGTGCCGGTGCGCGAGCTGTAAAGCTCGTCCGGGATCATCGCCTCCACCCGGCGGCGCAGGCGGGGCCAGTCGCCGACCTGCCCGTTGTGCATGAACAGGAAACGCCCGGCCTTGAAGGGATGGCAGTTGGCCCGGCTGACCGCGGTGCCGGTGGCAGCCCGCACATGGGCGAAGAACAGGTGGGAGCGGACATGGCTGCAGATCGATTGCAGGTTCTCGTCCGACCAGGCCGGGCGGATCTCGCAGTAGCGGCCGGGCTCGGTCCGCTCGCTGTACCAGCCGACGCCGAAACCGTCACCGTTGGTTTCGGTCTTCGCCTCCGCGGCGTGCATCGACTGTTCGATCAGGGAGTGGCAGGGCGTGCAGACCAGCGTTTCCAGGAACACGGGTTCGCCGCAATAGGCAAGAAACCGACACATCGACCGACGCACCATGGCAGCCGCGACAGGGAATGCGTCAATTTGACCTGATGCGCCGTGTGAAACAAGGGGGCGGAGTCATGGAAGCGTCATGCCCGCCGGCACCTGTTGCATTTCCGCCGGTTATCGGCGCCGCCGCCCGCTACTTGTCACCAGACCAGCTTGGGCAATGCCGCGACGCGTAGCGGCCCGACATAGAGGGCGCGGTCCTGCACCGTCACCGGGGCAGTGACCACCGGTTCGCCGTTCGGGCCGGTCGGACGCGCCAGCATGGCGAGGACGGTCTTGGCGATGGCGGCCTCGTTCGGGCGCATCATCGGCTTCACCGCGTCCAGGATGGCCGGCGCGCCGCGGATCTCGGCGGTCAGCGCCGCCTGCGGCTGCAGCTGGGCGTCCAACGCCAGCGTGCCGGACAGCACCGCCCCCAGCGGTCCCCAATCCAGCGCCAGCCGGTCCAGTTCCACCGTGCCGCCGTCGCGGCTCCAGGCCGTCAGGCTGGCCGGCTCCGGCCGGGGCGGCGTGCCCATGACGCGCAGGGTCAGTTCCGTCCGCTTCACCTCGCGGCCCAGCGTCGGCAGGATGCCGTCGGGCAGGGTCAGCCCGTCGGCGGACAGCGTCACGGTCAGGCCGGCGATGCCGCGTTCGGCCGGCGGCTGGTCCGGCTGGGCGGCGCTGACGTCGAGCGCGGCGACCGGTACCGGCTGTCCGGCGACCTGCGCGGTCAGGCCGGTGAAGTGCAGGGCGAGCCGCTCCAGCGTGCCCGACATCCGCATGGTCACGTCGCCGCTGCCGCCCTGCGGGGCCAGGATGTCGATGGGCGGCTGACCGGGCTGGATCACGGACAGGCGCTGCTCGCCCGGAAAGGTCAGGGCGATGCGGGTGGGGTTCCACGGGGCCGCTTCCGCCACCAGACCCCCGCTCTGCCAGTCGGCGCCGCGGGTCGCCAGATGGAGCGTCTCCAGCTCGGCGCGCAGGGTGAAGGGAAAGCCGCCGACGGTCAGTCCACCATGTTCGACCACCGCACCGTTGGCGCGCTGGTCGGCGACCCAGGTCTCCAGCCCGTCCCGCACGGATCGGGCCGCCTGCCACCACCACAGCGAATAGAGAAGGGCAGGCAGCAGCAGGACCATCAGCACCAGGATGGTCGCGATCCGGCGCCCGGTCAGCAGGCGGCGCGGGGCGGAAGTGGTGGCGTTGGGTCGCATCGGTGGCATGTCCGTTCCATCTCCGTACCGTTATAGCGACCCCTGAACCCGCATGCTAGGCTCGGTGGCTGCCGATTCGGTTCGGATTTTGCTGCACTCTTCCTCCCGCGGTTTTCACCAGCGACCTTCCATGGCCCCCGATTCACCGCTTCCGACTGCCGCCTGGACTGGCGACATCGCCGTCGAACCCGGCGCCGACTTTTGGGTGTTCGGCTATGGTTCGTTGATGTGGAACCCTGGCTTCGCCTTCACGGAGCGGCATGCGGCGACCCTGGCGGGATACCACCGCAGCTTCTGCGTCGCCTCTTACCGCTATCGCGGAACACCGGAACGGCCGGGGCTGGTGCTGGGGCTCGACCGCGGCGGTTCCTGCCGGGGCATCGTCTTCCGGGTGGCCGCGGCGGACGTGCCGTCCACCCTCGACTATCTGTGGGAGCGCGAGATGGACAGCCGGGTCTATCGGCCGAGGCTGCTGCGCGTGCGCCTGCGCGACGGCCGGTCGGCGGAGGGGGGGGAGTCGGTCAGTGCCTGCTGCTTCGTCGTCGATCGCACCCATCCGCAATATTGCCGCGGCCTCGACGAGACTGCGGTCGTTTGTCGCATCGCCGGCTGCTGTGGTCAGCGCGGCCCCAACATCGATTACTTGGCCAACACGGTGGAGCACCTGAAGGAGCTCGGGCTCTGCGATCCGCGGTTGTCAAAGTTGTATGACCAAGTGCGTAGACATCAGGGTTGATCCGAGCTTGCAGTCTGTTTTATGGAATCTTTTCACCAAATTGTGATCATTTGCAGCGGCTACCTCATTGCTTTGTAACGGTCTGCCGCGCTTTTCCGCAGAATGATGTCTGAATTGTATGGTTTTGACTCTGACTGACCGGTTCCATAGACTTCGAACTGTCTATCCGGGAGGTCGTTATTATGCAAAACGTCAGTATAAGAAAAAAGTTCCTCGCCATATCCACCGTTATGCTCTGTGCGATCATTGGCATCGCAATCATCCTTCTCTCATCTCTCCGCGACACCCAAGAGGAAAGCGGCCGGGCGAAGGTGAGATCCATTGTCGAGGTGGCGATCGGCACCATCAAAGACTTCGAATCCCGGGCCGCCAAGGGGGAGATGCCGCAGGATATGGCGCGCGCCGCAGCAAGGAATGCTGTCCGTGCGATGCGGTATGGCGGAAACGAATATTTGTTCATCACGGACATGGACGGAATAATCGAAGTCCATGGCGGGCAGCCGCAAATCGAAGGGCGGAATCTCGGAGAATCCAAGGATCCGAACGGCGTTCCCTTTGCACAGCTTCTGGTGGAGGAGGCGCGCAAGGGCGGCGGTTACGTCTCTTACTCCTGGCCGAAGGTGGCAGGGGCCGAACCCAGCCCCAAGATCGCCTATGCGCAGATGACGCCGGGCTGGAAGTGGGTCGTCGGCACTGGTGTCTATGTCGATGACATCGACGCCGAATTCCGCCGTCACGCGCTGCAGGCCGGGCTGCTCGGCGGCGGGCTGGGCATTGCGGCGCTGCTGCTGGCGCTGTGGATCGCCCGCTCCATCACAGAACCGCTGTCGCGGCTGACCGCGGCGATGCGCCGGCTGGCCGATGACGACCTCGACGTCGAGGTCACCGACACCGGCCGCCGCGACGAGATCGGCCTGATCGCCGCGACGGTCGGCGTGTTCAAGGAACGCGGGCTGGAAAACCGCCGGCTGCGGGCCGAGCAGGAGGAGATGCACGTCAAGGCGGAGGCCGAGCGGGCGGCCCTGCTGTCCAGGCTGGCCGACGGGTTCGAACGGACGATCGGCGAGGTGGTGCGGCAGGTGACGGCCTCGGCCGGCACCATGCGCCAGACCGCCCAGTCTCTGACCGCCAGCACCGGCACCGCCACCAGCCGCAGCAGCGCTGCCGCCCAGGCCGCGGAAGAGGCGGCGGTCAGCGTCAACACCGTCGCCGGCGCCACGGAGGAACTGTCCAGCTCCATCGGCGAGATCGGCCGTCAGGTCAGTGCCTCCAACGAGGTGGCGAACCAGGCGGTGACCGAGGCGGCCAAGACGAACGAGGTGATGAACGGCCTCGTCCGTGCCGCCAACGAGGTGGGCGAGGTGGTGAGCCTCATCAACTCAATCGCCGGGCAGACCAACCTGCTGGCGCTGAACGCCACCATCGAGGCCGCGCGTGCCGGCGAGCACGGCAAGGGCTTCGCCGTCGTGGCAAGCGAGGTGAAGGGGCTGGCCAACCAGACCGCCCGCGCCACCGAGGACATCCAGAAGAAGATCGCGGAAATCCAGCAGGCGACCAACGTGGCGGTGGTGGCGATCCGCGACATCGGCCATGTCATCGGCGAGATGACCAGCATCTCCAGCGCCATCGCCGCGGCGGTGGAACAGCAGGGGGCGGCGACGCGCGACATTTCCGCCAACGTCCATCAGGCGGCCCAGGGGGCGCAGGCGGTCTCGTTCAATGTCACCGGCGCCAGCGAGGCGACCACCGATGCCGGCGCCAAGGCCAACGAAATGCTGGATGAATCCGGGCTCCTGACCAGCGTCGCCGACCGGCTGCGCAGCGAGGTGGACGGCTTCCTGGAGAGCATCCGCGCGGCATGACGCCGCGCTGGCTCTTCGACGGTCCGACGCCCATCTTCATGGGCATGACGAACCTGCGCATCCGGATCCCAACCCTGTGGGCCTTGGCGGGAGCGACGTTGGCCCTGGGCGCGATTGCCCCGGCCGGTGCCACACCGCTTCACCATGACATCGACTTGACGCTCGATCCCGCGGCCGGACGGATGGAGGCGGTGGATCGGCTGACCCTGCCGGCCGGAACTCAGTCCCTGCGGCTGGACCCGGCCCTGAGGCTGGAGGAGGCGTGGGCGGGCGACAAGTCCATCCCGGTGGACCGGCGCGGCGACCGGCTGCGGCTGGTGGTGCCGGAGGGAGGCGGGCCGGTGACGTTGCGCTACGGCGGCCGGCTGCCGGGCTTCACCGCCGGCACCGGCCTTGCGCTGGATGGCGAGGGCGCCTTCCTGCCGGGGCTCGGCGGCTGGCTGCCCGATCCGGCTTCGGCATCGGAAGAACCGCCGACCTGGCGCCTGTCGGTGCGGGTGCCGGCGCCCTATGTCGCGGTCGCCACCGGGCGGTTGGTGGAGGAGGGGCGCGACGCCGCCGGCTACCGCGCGGTGTTCGAGGAAAGCCGCAGCGTCGAGGAACCCTCCGTCTTCGCCGGTCCCTGGACGGTGGAGGAGCGGATGGCGGGGAACCTGCGCCTGCGGCTCTACCGCCATCCGGAGCAGGCGGGACTGGCCGACGGCTATCTCGGCCTGTCGGAGCAGGCGATTGCCGCCGGGGCCGCCCGCATCGGCGCCTACCCATTCGACGGCTTCAGCATCGTCTCGGTTCCGCCGCCGGTTGGGTTGGGCTTTCCCGGTCTGACCGCCATCGGCCGCGCCGTCCTGCCGCTGCCCTTCATCCGCAGCCAGTCGCTGACCCATGAGATCATGCACAACTGGTGGGGCAACGGCGTGCGGGTCGGCGAGGGTGGCAATTGGGCGGAGGGGCTGACCACCTACATGGCGGATTATGCCGCCGCCCAGGCGCGCGGCGCGGACGCGGCGCGGGCGATGCGGCTGGACTGGCTGCGCGACTATGCCGCCCTGCCGGACGAGCGCGACCGCCCGCTGACGGCATTCCTGTCCAAGACGCACGATGCCTCGCAGATCGTCGGCTACGGCAAGGCGGCGATGCTGTTCCACATGCTGGAGGCGGAAATCGGGCACGACGCCTTCGATGCCGGCATCCGCAGGTTCTGGAGCGAACATGCCTTCCAGAATGCCGGCTGGACCGACCTGCGCCATGCCTTCGAGGCGACGTCGGGCCGTGACCTGGGCGGGCTGTTCAGCCAATGGGTGGAGCGGCGGGGTGCGCCGATGCTGACCCTGGTCGATGCCCGTGCCGATGGCGACGGTGTGCAACTGACCCTGCGGCAGGAGGCCGACACGCCCTATGCGATGACCGTACCGGTGCGGCTGGAGACGGCGGCAGGGGTGGAGGAGTATAGCGTCCGGTTCGACAGCCGGCAGGCGACGTTGCGCGTTCCATCGAATGCGAACGTGCGGGCGGTGGCGGTCGATCCCGATTTCGACCTGTTCCGCCGTTTGGCGCCGGGGGAGGCACCGCCGATCCTGCGCGACGTGACCCTGCGTCCAGGCGCGGAGCGGGTGATCGCCGCCGATGGCGAGGCAGCAGAGGCCGCAAGGACGCTGGCCGGCCGGCTGATGGACGGCGCCGGTCGAGAGAGTGGCGGTGGCGTGGCGCCGCTGCTGCTCGTCGGCACCGACGCGGCGGTGGCGCGGGAACTGGAGCGCCGAAGGCTGCCTCCGATGCCGCCGGAACTGGCTGGGCGGGGCAGCGCGAGGGTGTGGGTGTCGCGCGCGGCGGACGGGCGCACGGCGCTGGTGGTGTCGGGTGCCGACGCCGAGGCGCTGCGGGCGCTCGTCCGTCCACTGCCGCATTATGGGCGGCAGAGCTGGCTGGTGTTTGAAGGAGCTAAGGCGGTGGACCGTGGGGTGTGGGCGGTCGGCGACAGTCCGTTGCGGCGGGTGGTGGGCAGGTAAGAGTTGGGAGTTGTCGGCTGACGATGCCCCCACCTAACCTCCCCCGCTGGGCGGGGGAGGGACTGCCGCTGGCTTTCCGATCAAGCATTTAGCCCCCTCCCCCGCCCAGCGGGGGAGGGTTGGGGTGGGGGTTTAGCTTCGCAAAGAAGATAGCCGAACTTTACCCTTCCTTCCCCTCGCCCCAGACCAGCCCGTTGAACAGCGGCTCGATCACCGGCTGGCCGACGTCGCGGGTGATGAAGACCAGCTTGGTGCGGTGGTCGTCGCTGGGCCAGTCCTCCAGGCGGACGGGCGGGTGGAACATGTGCTGGACGCCGTGGACGACCACGGGCAGCTCGCTTTCCTGAACGTTCAGCAAGCCCTTCACCCGCAGCAGATTTTCGCCAGCCTGGGCGATCAGCGCCTCCATGAAGTCGACAAAGCCGTTCCAGGGAATCGGCCGGTCGATCACCATGCAGAAGGCGCGGATGTGGTCGTCATGGCGGTTGGCGTCGTGGTGATGGTGGTCATGGCCGCAGTCGGGACCGCAATGGTCGCCGTGATCGTGGTCATGATCGTGGCTGTGGTCATGACCATGATCGTGTCCATGGTGATCATGGTCATGATGCTCGTGCCCGTGCGCCTTGGCCTGCTCGTCGCGATAGGCCTCCTCGCGCAGCCAGCGGGCGACGTCGGGGCTCTTGGTCTCCGGGTTGTAGAGCCCGGCGTCGAACAGCTTGTTCGGATCGACCTCGCCATGGGCGGCGGGGATGATCGGGGCGGCCGGGTTGATGGCGGCGAGGCGCTGCATCAGCGCGGCGGTGGCCGCCGGAGTGGCGACATCGGTCTTGGTCAGGACGATGCGGTCGGCAACGGCGGCCTGCTTCACGCTTTCCGGCTGGCGGTCGAGTTGGAGCGAGCCGTGCGCCGCGTCCACCGTGGCAATGACGCCGTCCAGGCGGAAGCGGGCCGCCAGCAGCGGGTCGGACATCAGGGTGTGGATGATCGGGGCGGGATCGGCCAGTCCGGTCGTTTCCACCACCACCCGGTCGAACTCGGGGATCTCGCCCTTCACCCGTTTCAAGAACAGGTCGCGCAGCGTGTCGACCAGATCGCCGCGGATGGTGCAGCACAGGCAGCCGCTGTCCATCAGCACCATGTTCTCCGACGCCTTGGCGACCAGCAGGTGGTCAAGCCCGACCTCGCCGAACTCGTTGATGACGATGGCGGTGCGGGCCATGGCCGGGTTGCGCAGCAGCGCCTGCAGCAGCGTGGTCTTGCCGCTGCCGAGGAAGCCGGTCAGCACCGAGACGGGAAGACGGGCGGGAGGGGCGGCGGGAGCGCTCAACGGGGATTCTCCTGACAGGATTTGCACAGGCCGCGCACCTCGACGGTGGGGCGCTGGACGCGGAAGCCGCGCTCGGCCGCCGCGGCGATGATGGCGGCGCCGACACCCGGATCGTCGATCTCGGCGGCGTCGCCGCAGGCCTCGCACACCAGGAACTGCCCGGAATGGACATCCCCCGGCGCGGCGCAGCCGACATAGGCGTTCAGCGATTCGATGCGGTGGACCAACCCCTGTTCGACCAGGAACTCCAGCGCCCGATAGACGGTCAGCGGTGCCGCCGCCTTGCCGTCCTGCTGGCTGAGATCTTCAAGGATCGCATAGGCGCCGCGCGGACGGTGGCTGGACCAGACCAGCTCCAGCACGCGGCGGCGCAACGCGGTCAGCCGCGCCCCCCGTTCGGCGCACAGCGCGTCGGCACGGGTCAGGGCATCGGCGATGCAGTGGGTGTGGTCGTGGAGCGCGGACATGGGTGTTACTTTATAACGCCCCGTCGCCTGATGCAACGCGACAAGGGAAAAGGCGGCCCCGGGGGAGGGGCCGCCTTGGCAGGTGGCGGTTGTTCTTTCTTTTTGGGACGGCGCGGCCGCACCGGGCCGCTGCCGGCAAGATAGCGAAGGCGCGTGACCGTTTGCGGGCGCGGCCATGACTCTTCAGTGAAGATCGCCACTCAGATTGCGGCCTCCGCCTTGCCCTTGCGCTCGTTGTAGAGGGTCAGCGCGCGGTCGCGGGCGACGGCATGGTCGATGATCGGGCGCGGGTAATCGTCGCCCAGCCGGACGCCGGCCTGCCGCAGCACCTCGGTCGGAGCGGCCCAGGGCTGATGGATCCAGCGCGGCGGCAGACGGTCCAGTTCCGGGACGTAGCGGCGGACGTAATCGCCCTCCGGGTCGAACTTCTCGCCCTGCAGGACGGGATTGAAGACGCGGAAGAAGGGGGCGGCGTCGGCGCCGCAGCCGGCCACCCACTGCCAATTCCCGGCATTCTGGGCCAGATCGGCATCGACCAGCGTGTCCCAGAACCAGCGCTCCCCCTCTTGCCAGGGCAGCAGCAGATCTTTGACCAGGAAGGAGGCGACGATCATCCGCACCCGGTTGTGCATCCAGCCGGTCTCCCACAGCTGGCGCATTCCGGCATCGACGATGGGGTAGCCGGTGCGCCCGCGCTGCCAGGCCATCAGGCCCGCGGCATCCTCGCGCCAGGGGAAGTCGGCGAAGCGGGGATCGAGCGGCCGATCGGGCAACTCCGGCGCATGGTGTAGCAGATGGTATTGGAACTCGCGCCAGCCGACCTCGCGCAGGAAGGCGTCAATGCCGGGCGCCAGTTCCGACCGGGCCTCGGCGGCATGGCGGGCGGCGTGCCAGACCTGCCGCGGCCCGATCTCCCCGAAGGCCAGATAGGGCGACAGGGCGGAGGTGCCGGGGCGGTCCGGCCGGTCGCGCTCCGTCGCATACACCCCGACCGGCCCGTCGAGGAAATCGGCGAGATGGGACAGTGCCGCCGTCTCCCCCGGCACCCAGCGCTTGCGCAGGCCTGCCGTCCAATCAGGCTTTGTCGGCAGCAGGCCCCAACCGTCGAGATTGTCGCTGGCCGGCGCGGTGCTCGGCGCCATCAGCTCGGATGGAGCGCGGGTCGGCAGCGGCGGGTTCAGCATGGCCGACAGATGGCGCCAGAAGGGGGTGAAGACCTTGAAAGGGCCGCCGCTCTTGTTGCGGACGGTCCAGGGTTCGGCGAGCAGGCCGGCGTTGAAGCTGCGTGTGTCGATGCCGCGCGCCTTCAGCCGTTCCTTGATCGTCGCGTCGCGGGCAGTCTGGGCGGGGGTGTAGCGGCGGTTCCACAGCACGCACTCCGCCCCGGTTTCCGCGATCAGCGCGTCGAGCACGGCCCCCGGCTCGCCTCGGCGCAGCACCAGCGGCGAGCCGTGGCGGGCGCAACAGGTGGCGAGCCGTTCCAGGCTGCCATGCAGCCACCAGCGCTGTGCTCCGCCGAGCGCCCAGGGTTCCCCAACTTCGTCTTCCAGGATGTAGAGCGGGATGACCGGTGCGCCGCGTTCGGCGGAGGCCTGGGCGGCGGCGGTCAGCGCCGGATTGTCGGCAAGGCGCAGGTCGTTGCGGAACCAGACGATGATGGGAGAGGCGGACATGCGCGGTGCTCGGTTGGTCTCATCCGAATCCACGGATATAGGCTCCGCTCACGCTTCGGCCAGAGCGTCAGCGCGTGCGGTCCGGCGACAAACGGGCGCAGGGGAAGCGATAGACCCGACCGCGCGCCGTCATCAGCACCTCGAAGTCCGGCGCCAGCAACCCGTCGAAGGCGACATCCAGCACGTTCAGCCCGCCGGTAAAGCTGCCGAAAGCCGGCAGGATCAGCTTGGCGCCATCGTGAGCGAAGCAGCGTTCGCGCACCCGCCGTCCGGCCAGCGCCACGGCGGCGGCCGGATGCAGGTGGCCGGACAACTCGCCCACCGCACCGGGCTGCGCCTCGTGCCGGAAGGTCAGTGGGCCGATGGACAGCTCCGCCACCACACGGCCGCCGAGGCCCTGCGGTGGTTCGGGGTCGTGGTTGCCGGTGATCCACACCCAGTCGGCGACGGCGGCGGTCAGTCCGCGCAGCCGCTCCACGTCGGCGGCATCCATCCGCTCCGCCGCGCGGCGATCGTGGAAGCTGTCGCCCAGGCACAGCACGCGCGTTGGCCGCGCCATCGCGATGATCTCCGCCAGCCGGTCGAGTGTCGCCCGCGTGTCGTAGGGCGGCAGCATTCGGCCGCGCGCGGCGAAGGCCGATCCCTTCTCCAGATGCAGATCGGCGACGGCGAGGATGCTCTCTGCCGGCCACAGCAGCGCGCCCGACGGATCGGCCAGCAGTTCGGCGCCGCACAGCGTCAATGCCGCGCGGCCGACGGTCTCGGTCATGGTCATTACAAGATCAACCGGCCCTGTTGCGGTTCGGCACGTTTGGGCGTCACCAGTTCCGGCATCGCCTCCGCCAGCAGTTCGGCCTCGGCGGCGGCGAGCAGTTCGTCGGTGGCGCTGCCGTCCACCCGCTCGCGCCCGATCTCCAGGATCACCGGCACCGCCAGCGGGGAAATGCGGTCGAGATCCTTGTGGGTGATGCGCCCGCGCACCCGCGCCAGGAAATCCGACAGGCGGCGGATGTCGGTCATCCCGCCCGCCGCATCGGCCCGCGTCGCCCGCAGCAGCACATGGCCGGGGTCGTGCTTGCGCAGCACGTCATAGATCAGGTCGGAGGAGAAGGTGACCTGCCGCCCGGTCTTCTCCTGGCCCGGATGGCGGCGGTCGATCACCCCGGCGATCAGTGCCACGTTGCGGAAGGTCCGCCGCAGCATCGACGATTCGTCCATCCAGGCTTCCAGATCGTCGCCCAGCATGTCCTGGTCGAACAGCGCGTCCATATCCGTGGGAGATCGCAGCGACCACACCGCCAGCACGTAGTCGGTGGCGACGAAGCCGAGCGGCCCCAGCCCGAATCGCTCCATCCGCCGGGTCAGCAGCATGCCCAGCGTCTGGTGCGCATTCCGCCCTTCGAAGGCATAGGCGACGAGGAAGCGCTTGCCGGCCTTGGGGAAGGTTTCCACCAGCAGCCCGTCGCGATTTGGCAGGACCGAGCGATAGCGTTGAAGTCGCAGCCATTCCTGCACATCCTCCGGCAGCCCGTCCCACTGGCGCGGGTCGGCCAGCATGGCGCGCACGCGCTCGGCCAGATGGGTGGTCAGCGGCAGGCGGCCGCCGGCATAGGCGGGGACCTTCGGGTCGCCGGTGCCGCCCTTGGCGACCTGCGCCTCCATCTCGCGCACGCCGAGGAACTTCAGAAGCTGGCCGGCGAAGAGGAAGGTGTCGCCGGGGGTCAGGCCCTGGATGAAATACTCCTCCACCTCGCCCAGTACCGGGCCGCGGTTCAGGCGGACGCGCAGCAACGCCTCCTGCGTGATGGTGCCGACATTCATCCGGTATTGCCGCGCCACCGCCGGGCCCGCCACCGCCATCCGCCCATCCTCGCGCAGCTTCAGGCGCTGGAACCGCTCATAGGCGCCGAGCGCGTAGCCGCCGGTGGCGACGAAATCCAGAACGTCGTCGAATTCATCGCGCGTCATCGCGGCATAGGGGGCGGCGGAGACCACCTCCTCGTACAGCTCGTCGGCCAGGAAAGGGGCGGCGCAGGCCATGCCGAGCAGATGCTGGGCCAGGACGTCCAGCCCGCCCGGCCGCGGCGTCTCGCCGTCCAGCGTGTGGTCGTGGACCGCCTCCAGCGCAGCGCGGCATTCCAGCACTTCGAAGCGGTTGGCGGGGACCAGCAGGGCGCGGCTCGGCTCATCCAGCCGATGGTTGGCGCGGCCGATGCGCTGGACCAGACGGCTCGATCCCTTCGGCGCGCCGATCTGCACCACGAGGTCAACCGCCGCCCAGTCGATGCCGAGATCCAGCGAGGAGGTGGCGACCACTGCCCGCAAC